>DCIM01000041.1:33033-49568 GCA_002316005.1 Prevotellaceae bacterium UBA1726
AGTTCTGGAGTGTGATAGTAGCGAATGTCTGTGTTGCAGCCTCAACCTTCACATGCTCCTTAGCCTCAACAGCCTGATGAAGACCATCACTCCAACGACGGCCCTCCATGATACGACCAGTCTGCTCATCGACAATCTTTACCTCACCATCAATGACAACATACTCGTCGTCCTTGTTGAACATACAGTAAGCCTTGAGCAACTGCTGCAGAGTGTGGACACGCTCTGACTGAACAGCATAGTGAGCAAGGAGTTCATCCTTCTTATTAATGCGCTCTTCCTCTGTGAGATCCTTCTGCATCTCGAGTGCCGAAAGTTCTGCGGTGATATCTGGAAGCACGAAGAGCTGATCGTCCTTAACCTGATTTGCCAACCAAGCAGTACCCTTATCAGTAAGGTCGCACGAGTTCAACTTCTCATCAACGACGAAGTACAATGGTTCGACAGCCTTAGGCATTTCGCGGTTGTTGTTCTGCATGTAGTACTCTTCAGTCTTGAGCATACCAGTCTTGATACCCTCCTCAGAGAGATACTTGATAAGAGCCTTGTTCTTTGGAAGACACTTGAATGAGCGATAGAGGGCAAGGAAACCTTCCTCGTTCATCTTTGAAGCCTCGTCCTTCTTGCCAGCCTCAAGCAGTTTGGTGCTCTCGCCAATCTTTGTCTTTGCATCAGCAAGGAACTGAGTAGCCAACTGACGCTGAACACCAACGAGGCGCTCAACCAATGGCTGATACTCTTCGAACATCTGGTCGTCGCCTTTTGGGATAGGACCGCTGATGATAAGAGGAGTACGAGCATCGTCGATAAGTACAGAGTCGACCTCATCGACAATGGCATAGTTATGTGCACGCTGAACGAGGTCAGCAGGTGAGATTGCCATATTGTCACGAAGGTAGTCGAAACCGAACTCATTATTTGTACCGAAAGTGATGTCGGCCATATATGCCTTGCGACGTTCAGGAGAGTTTGGACGATGCTTGTCGATACAGTCAACAGAAAGACCGTTGAACATGTAGAGAGGGCCCATCCACTCAGAGTCACGCTTTGCGAGGTAGTCGTTGACAGTTACGACATGAACACCATTTCCTGTGAGGGCGTTGAGGAATACTGGGAGAGTAGCCACGAGGGTCTTACCTTCACCAGTTGCCATCTCGGCAATCTTACCCTGATGCAATACCTCACCACCGAAAAGCTGCACATCATAGTGAATCATTTCCCACTTGAGGTCGTTTCCACCTGCTGTCCAGTGGTTGTGATAGATAGCATTGTCGCCATCGATAGTGATGAAGTCGTTACCAGGCTTTGCTGCGAGTTCGCGGTCGAAATCGGTAGCAGTAACAATCGTCTCCTCATTCTCAGCGAAACGACGTGCTGTATCCTTTACGATACTGAAGGCGATAGGCATCACCTCGTTAAGAGCCTCCTCGTAAATCTCGAGTGCTTCCTTCTCCAACTTGTCGATTTTATTGAAGATAGACTCACGCTCATCAATTGGAGTACCCTCGATAGTAGCCTTGAGTTCAGCGATTTGTTTCTTCTGCTCAGCAGCAGAGTTCTGCACATACTGCTGAATTTCCTTTGTCTTAGCACGCAGTTCATCGTTCGACAGGGCCATGATAGTAGGGTAAGTTGCCTTAACCTTCTCTACATATGGCTGAATCAGTTTCATGTCTCGTGTAGACTTGTTGCCGAAGATTGACTGCAAAAATTTGTTCAAATTCATAATTATATCTTGTTTTTATTTTTATTCGTGATTGAGATTATTTTGACTAGAGATTCTAGATGTTCTAGAAATTCTAGATTATTATAAGGCAGGGCCTTGATTAGAAGAGCGGTTTTGCCGAGCAGGCATTAGGTGCTCTGATGTGGATACACTTCGCAATTGTTGGTGCGATGCGCTCAGTTGTGATAGGAGTATCTACATGTTCTGCCTTGATATTTGCCCCGAGGAAGATGACAGGGAATGGAACGAATGCTGTGCGAGCCTGATAACTTGTGTTTGTGTCCTCGTTGAGAATCTTCCATCCTGGTGTAACCTCTACCCAAAGGTCGCCTGTAATCTCGGTGTCGTAAGGGCTTGTGCTTACTGTCGCAACGCCCGAAGTCATCTTCAACAGGTCCTTTGAACGCTGGATAATCTCGGAATAGGAAATCTTCTTGTCCTCGATGAGCTTATGATTCAGATAAATCTGATTCTTGAAATAACCCTCAACCCATGTTCCCGAGCCATAGACGGCCGAAAGATACATGTTGAGAAGCTGAGAGGTACGATTTATATAGAATGTACCCGTAGGAATGTGGTACTTCTCATAATCAGTCTCCGGTTCGTCGGTATCGCCTGTGGCAGTAAGCACGAACATCACTTTGTCCTTGCCAATCTTCTGCTCAACGCCCGAGATGAGTTTGCCGAGAGTTGTATCGAGCGAAGTATAGACACCCTCCATCTCCTGACGCTGGCCCATTGAAGTGCCCAAGCGAGCAGAGAGCGTTACTGCAAGATAGTCGGTAATATCGTCACGACCAAGGGCGTTATCTGTGATGCAACTGAGAGCGGCATCTGTCACAATCTCGTTTACGAGTTGACCTTTCTTGTCGTTGTTTACCGATTTATAGGCACGAACCCATGCCTGAGCCGTCTGTGGATAATATGTAGATGTTGTCCAAGCGGCAGTCTTACTGTCAATCCAGAATGCGCCATCTGCTGCATGACCTGCTGACAAAATGGCAGCATCTTCGTTTTGTGCTATGCCAAAAACCAACGCACGACCGTTTGTTGATACCTTCAACTCATCGCCGATTGTTGATGTTGCCATATGCTCTGGCGAGGCAACGCGCTTCTGGTCAGAGACACAGTATTCTGGACGCAGCGTCTTGCGGTTGAGCCATTGCTGCGAGATGATTTTGTTGTATTGTGGAGTAGCACCTGTTGCCACACAAGCGATTGCCGAAGCACGGTCGACAGGTGAGAAAGGATACTCAACAGCCTCATACACACGACCTTCGTTGAGCATTCGGCGGAAGCCCTCCTGCTTATAGAGAGGTGCGAAGTGCTCAAGATAATCTGTGCGCAACTGGTCGATTGTGATGTTCACAACCAGTCTTGGCGCCAGATTCAGGTTCTGCGCCTCTACATCAAATCCATACAATGTGGCCAAGAGCGCTGCCAGATAGAAGCGTCCAAGTCCTGTGTGGAGTAGGGGTTGTATGTCGAGTTTATTCTTTTTCATCCTTATTCAATCGTAATGAAATACCAAATCTTATAAACAAAACCAATGCCAAAAATACTACGCCATCGGCAAACGACTGCCAGAAACTTGCCATATAGCCTAATGTGGCACAAGCGGCGAGGACTTTCATCTTCCGGTTTTCCTCGTTTCTGCGGAGGCTCTTTATGATTTTCCAACCAAAGACAAGTGCCAACGGATTGAATACAAGTATCTGGAAGTTAAGGCTTACCGTTGGATGCTGCGAGAATATCATCAGGAAAAGAACGACTCCTGGTATTCCCGACAGCAAAAGAAGGAAGGCATCATACTGCCAGAAGCGATGATGCAACTTGAATTTCTCAAGCAGAATAACGATTATTGTTATTATGAAGAGATACAATCCTAATGCCCATGGTTCGAAGAATTTCTCCCAAGTGCTGTTGTCGCTATAGTCATATTGCGAAGGAGTTGCCCAATGCTCTTCCTTTACGAGTTTGCGCTTCTGACCGTTTTCAATTACGACAGCATTATTGAAGTCAACACGCAAGGTGTCAGGAAGGAACTGCTGCTGATTTCGGTCAGTCTTTCGGTCAGAACCAATGCCCAAGAGAAAGTCGTTTCCCCAGCGAGCCCATTTGTGGTTGGCGTTCCATTGATGAATCTCCTCGCGATAAGGGGTCGTCACATTTGGATTCACGTTATAATCGACTTTGCCGTCAAGATTCTCTATGATGATATCGCGAGCACGAGTTGTGCAGTTGTCGTAGAAGAAATTATAGCGGTAATAGCGGTTTTCAGGCAGATAGTTGGTATAAATTGCCTGAATAATCTGTCGCTTCTCCTTGTTGGTAAGGTTCAGCACCTGCTCACGAATACCACAACGGAAGTAGTTGTAGCGCTCGCAGAAACCTTGCCATGTTTCAATATCCATGCGATAATCGGTAAGACCAAAAGTGAATCGAACCATAAAGAAACTCTTCTTCTGGTCGAAAATGCCCCAGTTGGCAAGAATATCTTCGCCTGTTGCATGGTCGTTGATACGGATTCCCGTATGTCCGTAGAGGGCATAAATCAGTGAATGAGGCTCACATGTAATGAGGCTTATTTCAACATTGTCCATTATGTCCTCTTCCTGTTCGGGTGCAGGAATGAGCGACTCTTCTTGTGCCATTGCTGTTGGGGCAATGAGCATAAAAAGAGCCAAAACCGACAGTTTCAGCCAAAGTGAACTAATATATCGCATTACTTTTTTCTCCATAATTTCTGCAAAGGTACGGAAAAATCGGGAGTCTCACAAATAAAATAGGTTAAAATATGTGTGCGCGTGTGTGGAAAGAGCCGCGAGCGGAATGACGTGAGTTTGGCGTTTTGTGGGGTGGTCTTGTTGCCGAACTCGGCACAAGATAAGGGCATTTGTAAAATTAATTCGAAGGTAATTGCTATTTTTGAAAATTCAATTCTGGAGAATTAGAGCGTGGATTTTATGTGGAGTAAAGATGAAAAGGGTGGAATGACGATGTCATTTAACTGAAATGAAGTGGTCATTTAAGTGGAATGAGGTGGTCATTTCAATGGAATGAGCTGATGATTTAAGCGTAATGAACTGATAAAAAGGCCGTTTTTATGTCGTTTGTGAAGAAAAAGTTTATGATTTCTGCTGTTTTTGGGGCAAGTTTTGGCGGCAGGGAGGAGAGGTGATTTTGTAAGTGGTTGATAATCAGGTTGATGCCAAAATCGGCTGAAATTTGCGTATTCGAGAGGAGAATGAGTCGTGTTGGATTCTACGCGAGTATTGAGACGTTAGAATTTGAAAATTGTAAACAAAAATATAAATGTGGTGTAAAGATGTGCATTGTGTCGGAAACTCAAAACATATTAAAAAACCTTATAATTATCACGCGCGTATATGGTTATTTGGAAAGAATTTAGTAACTTTGCACTTCGTATGTGGAAAGTGCGGGTTTTTACCTCGTACAAATCCCCAAAATGATTTTGAAATAAAATAAGGATAAAGATATTTAATGAAAAAAATACTTTTTGCTGCAATAGCAATGGTTCTCTCCTTGGGAGTTCAGGCGCAGAATGCCACAAACTCCCCTTATTCTCAGTATGGTTATGGTCGTCAGTCAGATCAGTCGAATGGTGCAATGAAGGCAATGGCTGGTCTTAGTTTGGGTTGGCGCGAAGGCAATCAGGTGAACTTCTCAAATCCTGCGTCTTATTCGTGCGTAGACTCAATTACCTTCCTTTTTGATGCAGGTATTTCTATTCAGGCATCGAATTTCACAGAGGGAAAACACCGACTTAATGCCAACAACTCAAGTTTCGACTATGTAATTGGTGCTTTCCGCGCTCACAAGCATATTGGTGTTGCTTTTGGTGTAATGCCTTACTCGAGCATCGGATATTCATATTACAACAGCGACAAAGTTGACAATTCAACCATTCTTGATGAATCGACCACAACATTTACCAATACTTACGCAGGAACAGGCGGTTTGCGTCAGGTTTTCCTCGGTATTGGCGTTGAACCATTGAAGTTGAAGGGCACAAGTTTCTCTGTTGGTGCTAATGCATCCTATCTCTGGGGCAGTTACACAAAGGGAATCGTAAACAGCTACAGCAACTCGTATGTAAAGACACTTTCAAAGTATTACTCTTGTTCGGTTAAGGCATTCAAGCTCGACCTTGGTGCTCAGTTGCAGCAGCGTTTCGGCAAGAATGATGTTGTGACAGTAGGTGGAACTTTCTCAATGAAGCAGAAACTGCATGGTGATCCTAAATGTGTGATTATTTCTACTGACAACCAGAATAGTGTTTCTGATACAACAAGTATTGTAGCCGATGGTTCACACTTTATCCCAATGTCTTATGGCGCTGGTTTTGTTTGGAATCACGCACGCAAATTCCGTGTTGGTTTCGACTATGAAGTAGAGAAGTGGTCGCAGATTCAGTATCCTGTTTATAGCGTTGTTGACGACAAGCAGTATTACACTTTCAAAGAGAATATGTTCTCAGATCGCCAGAAGTTCACCCTTGGTGGTGAGTTCTGTGCTAATGAGTTAGGCCGTAGCTGGTTTGGTCGTATAAGATATCGTGCTGGTGTTTCATACACTACACCTTATTTAAAAATAAATGGCCAGGAAGGTCCTCGTGAGATTGGTGCTTCATTCGGTTTTGGTCTTCCAATCACCAACGCTTATAACAACCGCTCAATGCTCAATATTTCTGCTCAGTGGGTTAATGTGAATGCGAAGAATCTCATCCGCGAGAATATCTTCTGCATCAATGTTGGCTTCACCTTCAACGAGCGTTGGTTCGCTAAGTGGCAGTTAGAGTAAGAAAGGCTTTTTCCGTGGAAAATAATCGTTTGCGCCTGATTCTCTACCCGCTGATGGGGCTTGTGCTGTTGTTCTCTTGTACTCAACCAAAAGAACATATGGCACCTGCTGTGAATGATGAGGATTCGGCTGCGATGATGACTACCTACGGCATAAACATGCTCATCAGCGATTCGGGTGTAATCAAGTACAAAATCGTTACTGAGCGATGCATCAATAACCAAACCCTCAATCCTAAGCGCTCCATTTTCGACAAGGGCGTGTTCTTCACTCAATTTGACGAACAGCATCATGTGCAGGCTTATATCCAATGCGATACGGCCATAAAGTACGATGAATTGCGCATTTTTGAACTTCGCGGTCGTGTGCGCATTCTTACTAAGGATGGTGTGAAGTTCCGAGGTGAGGAGTTGTTTTGGGATCAGGGCAAACACGAGTATTACTCAAACAAATATTCATACTTCGAAACTCCGGAGCGTTCGCTTGAAGGACGCTATTTCCGCAGCGACGAAAACATGCGTAAATACTATGTCTCAAATACGAAGGGTTCGTTCGAGCGCACAGATGTTGTAGCCGATGACACCACTTCAACAAAGCCGGATACAGTAAAACAGCATATCCGCCAGCCTGCTATGCCACGAGCAAAACGATAGTGGGAGAGAGGCATTTCAATAATTAACAATATACAATAAGCTTTGGACACATCAATCATTATAGGCATACTCATAGCAATGACATTCTCCGCCTTCTTTTCGGGCATGGAGATTGCTTTTGTGTCAAGTAACCGTATGCTTGCCGAAATGGATCGCGAGAAGCATAGCTTCACTCAGCGAATAATGGATGTATTCTATCATCATCCCAACGGATTTGTCTCGACAATGCTTGTCGGCAATAATATCGCCCTCGTAATTTACGGTATTCTTATTGCACGATTGTTCGACAATACCATTTTCCGCGGTCTTGAACCAAGCATTACTGTACCTGCAGACACAATCCTCTCAACGATTATCGTACTTTTCACCGGTGAGTTCCTTCCAAAGACGCTCTTCCGCCATAATCCAAATCGCTGGCTTTCGTTCTTCTCGCTCACAGCATACCTATTTTATATTATATTGTGGCCGATAAGCAAATTCACCACACTTCTCTCACGTGGATTGCTCAGAATCGTGGGCGTTAGGGTGGAGAAGACAACTGCCGACGAAGGTTTCTCGAAAATCGACCTCGACTATCTCGTGCAGACAAGTATTGATAATGCTGAAAGCGACGATGAGATTGAACCAGAAGTAGAGCTTTTCCAGAATGCCCTTGACTTCACCGATACAAAGGTGCGCGACTGTATGATTCCTCGTACAGAGGTTGATGCCGTTGATATCAAGGATTGCACTCTCATTGAATTGCGTCAGAAGTTTGTTGAAAGCGGTCACTCAAAGATTATCGTTTATGAGGAGGATATCGACCATGTCGTTGGTTATATTCATTCTTCAGAGATGTTCCGTGATCCGGAAAACTGGCGCGAATACATCCATTCCGTTCCTTTCGTACCTGAGACGATGGCCGCTCAGAAACTCATGAAGATTTTCATGCAGCAGAAGAAGAGCCTTGGCGTTGTTGTTGATGAGTTTGGCGGTACAGGCGGAATTGTTGCGCTTGAGGATTTGGTCGAAGAAATTTTCGGCGAAATTGAAGACGAGCATGATTCATCTAACCTCATTGCCGAGCAGATTGGGCCTAACGAATACACTCTTTCTGCCAGAATGGAGATTGACAATGTTAACGAAATGTTTGACATTGAACTGCCCGAAAGTGATGATTACATGACCGTTGCGGGTTTGATTCTGCACTACTATCAGAGTTTCCCAAAACTCAACGAAGTAGTAAAGGTAAACCGCTTCGAGTTTAAGATATTGAAGAAAACCAATACAAAAATTGAACTTGTACGACTAAAAGTGAACGAATAACGCCACTTTTTTAGGTTAAAATTATGTAGTTTGGTCTTTTTTTAGTAAATTTGTACGCTTTTTGGTGCATAAACGACGCTGGAACTCAATTTCCCGGCGTGATTTATCTTGCACTATGGAGCAAAGGTTGAAATAATAAACAATAAAAAATAATAACAAAAATGGCCGTATTAGGAAAAATTAGAAGTAAAGGTCTGATCCTTATCTGTATCATTGGATTGGGTCTTTTTGCGTTCATCGCCGAAGAGTTGTTCCGTTCTTGCGAGTCTACTCGTAACGATCAGCGTCAGCAGGTAGGTGAAGTACTTGGTGAGAAAATCAATGTTAATGACTTCCAGAAACTCGTTGACGAGTACCAGGAGGTTATTAAGATGCAGCAGGGTCAGGATAACCTTACTGAGGATCAGCTCAACCAGGTAAAGGACATGGTATGGAATACTTATGTTCAGACAAAGATTGTAGAGAATGAGGCACAGAAGCTTGGTCTCGCTGTTACTGACGAAGAGATGCAGAATGTACTCAACGCTGGTACAAACCCACTTCTCGCTCAGACTCCATTCGTTAACCAGCAGACAGGTCGCTTCGATGCTAACCAGCTGAAGAAGTTCCTCGCTGAGTACAAGTCTCAGTCTGCTGCTAACCCACAGGTTGCTCAGCAGTATGCTTCAATCTACAAATATTGGAACTTCATTGAGAAGACACTCCGTCAGCAGTTGCTATCTCAGAAGTACCAGAGCCTCTTCGCTCACTGTTTCCTTTCAAACCCTGTAGAGGCTAAGGCTTCTTTCAAGGAGGAGACAGAGGAGAGCTCAATCGAACTCGCTGCTTTCGCTTATGGCGATGTTGCAGACGACAAGGTAAAGGTTGAGGAGTCTGATCTCAAGGCTAAGTACAACGAGATGAAGCAGATGTTCCGTCAGTATGTAGAATCTCGCGATGTTAAGTATGTTGATATCGTAGTAGAGGCTTCTGCAGAGGACCGTGCTGCTCTCAATAAGGACTTCGCTGGATACAAGGAGGCTCTCGCAGCTGCTACTGATCCAACAGAGGTTGTTCGCAAGAGCACTTCACTCGTAGGTTATCTCGGCATTCCAGTTGCAAAGTCTGCTTTCCCAAGCGATATCGCTGCAAAGCTCGATTCTATCGCTGTTGGTGCTGTTACTCCAGTATTCGAGTCAAAGTATGACAATACTCTCAACCTCGTTAAGCTCGTTTCTAAGCAGTCACTCCCTGATTCAGTACAGTATCGTCAGATTCAGGTTGCTGCTGAGACTCCAGAGGTTGCTCATCAGAAGGCTGACTCAATCTACAACGCTCTTAAGGCTGGTGCTGACTTCGAGGTTATCGCTAAGAACTATGGTCAGACAGGTGCTAAGGTTTGGATGACAACAGCTCAGTATCAGAATGCTTCTTCTATGGATCAGGAGACTAAGGGCTACATCAACAGCCTCAACACAATGGGTGCTGGAGAGTTGAAGAACATCACTCTCGAGCAGGGTAACATCATTGTTCAGGTTGTAGATCGCAAGCACAATATTGATAAGTATGTTGCTGCTGTTGTTAAGAAGACTATAGATTTCTCTCGTGGTACTTATTCTGCAGCTTACAACAAGTTCTCTTCATTTGTAAGCGCTAACCAGACAGGTGATGATATCGTAAAGAACGCTGCTAAGTCTGGCTATACAGTTCAGGAGCGTCCAAACATTACAACATCTGCTCATAACCTCGCTAACATCCGTGCTACTCGCGATGCTCTCAAGTGGGTATTCGAGGCAAAGGAAGGTCAGGTTTCTCCAATGTATGAGTGTGGTGAGAACAACCACCTCCTCGTAGCTACTCTTACAAAGATCAATCCAGTTGGTTTCCGTTCACTCGACGACCCACAGGTTCGCGAGATGGTAAAGGCTGAGGTTATCAAGGATAAGAAGGCTGAGCAGCTTCTTGCTAAGGCTAATGGCGTAAAGAGCGTTAACGATGCTAAGGCTAAGGGTGCTAAGGTTGCTACAGTAAACCAGATTACATTCTCTTCACCTGCATTCGTTCCTGTAACTGGTGCTTCCGAGCCTGCTCTTGCTGGTGCTGTTGCTGCAACTGCTAAGGGTAAGTTCTCTGCTAAGCCAGTTGTTGGTGAGGCTGGTGTTTATGTATTCCAGGTTGCTTCTCGCAATAACCGTGAGGGTAAGTTTGATGCTAAGACTCAGGAAGGTAAGCTCCGCCAGAAGGCTATGCAGGCTGCTGGAAACTTCATGAACGAGCTTTACATCAACGCAAAGGTTGTTGACAACCGTTACCTCTTCTTCTAATTTGATTAGAAACAAAACAAAATATAAGGCGCTGGCTCTGCGGAGTCAACGCCTTTTTCTTTTATATATAAATAGGTGTAGGTTTTCTTCTTGAGTAATATAACCTTTATGCCAGTTTGATATTACTGTCTTCAACAATCACTTTCTCTTCATCAATGAGTTCCTTCAAGGCTGCGTCCATCTGAAAACGAGGCAGAGGAATCTTACTCAACTCTTGAATGTCGTGAATCTTCTCGTCATTGAGCATTGATAGTATTGCCTCTGTGGCAGACGATATAGATTGTTTTGTCGGTTCGCCCACTTTGGTACGACATACATCACAGCGTCCGCATTCATTTCCCGACTTCTCGCCGAAGTAATTAAGCAACTGCACACTTCTGCATACATCATCGCTTTTAGCATACGAAACAACAGCATTGATGTTTTTCTCCATCTGCAACTTACGCTGTTCATATATGTCTTTGCCTATAACAACATCTTCCATTTCAACACGATCTTTCACATATGTAATGAATGGAGTATTTCGTTGTGGAATGAAATGAATGATATGTCTTTGACTCAAGCCCTTCAAAACGAGATACACAATATTTCTGTCTATTCCTGAATTAATGGCGATTGCCGATTCGTCAATGAAGACATAATCGGTAAACAAACCACCATATAGTCTCATCATCGTTGTGACAATCAACTCTTCATTTGGAGTGAGATGTTCAAGTTGCGACAGTTCATTTCTTGACAATGTGAACATAAGGCGAGCCTTGGTATCAGGATCTGTCTCATAGTAGATGTATCCCGCGTTGTGAAGAATGCGAAGGGCAGAATTCACGAGGGTAGGGAACATATGGTATGTGTAGCAGAACTTCGCTATATCGAAGGTATGTGTCTCTCCACGGCCAAATCCCATTGCAACCTGATAGTAATAAGCCAGATGCTCATAGACATTCCTGATGTAATCCTTCTCAGGATAGGTGTCAGGAATACGCCGTTTCAGTTTCATTTCGTCGTGATTGTTGTAAAGCAGCACCGCCCATGCCCTGTTGCCATCACGACCTGCGCGTCCCGCTTCCTGGAAATAGGCTTCAACCGAATCCGGACAGTCAAGATGCACTACCATACGCACATCGGGTTTGTCAATACCCATACCGAATGCGTTTGTTGCCACCATGACGCGTATTTCGTCCTTCTGCCATTGCTGCTGACGCTGATCCTTCACAGCGTGCTCAAGACCTGCATGATAGAAAGTCGAGTTGATGTTGTTGTCGTTGAGAATCTTTGCAATGTCCCTGCAACCTTGACGACTGCGAGTATAGACAATAGAACTGCCAGGGACAGAATTCAGAATATGAACTAATTCGGCAATCTTATCGCTTGTCGTACGCACAACATAGGTGATGTTCTTGCGCTCGAAGCTCATCTTAAAGACATTCCTCTCACGGAACTGCAGTTTGTCTTGTATATCATCAACAACTATTGGCGTTGCTGTTGCTGTCAAAGCAAGAACAGGGGCATTAGGGATAAGTTTTCTTATCTCCGAGATTGTAAGATATGATGGACGGAAATCATAACCCCATTGACTGATACAATGTGCCTCGTCAACGGTTATGAAACTCACCTTCATGTGACGCACCTTCGTTTGGAAGATAGGTGTCGACAATCGTTCTGGGGAAACATAGAGAAACTTGTTATTGCCGAGAATGCAGTTTTCAAGTGCTTTGATAATCTCGTTGCGCGTCATGCCAGAATAGACAGCCGTTGCGAGAATACCCTTTTCGCGTAGGTGCTGCACCTGATCTTTCATCAAGGCAATAAGAGGAGTGACAACAATACATACTCCTTCCTGGGCAAGAGCAGGCACCTGAAAGGTAATGGACTTTCCACCACCAGTAGGCATAAGGCCGAGAGTGTCCTTGCCACTACCGATGCTCTCAATGATTTCTCGCTGAATTCCGCGGAAATCATTGTAACCCCAATATTGCTGAAGAATTTGTCTATACATCCTCCTCTGGGCGAATATCCTCTATCTGAAGTTGCATTGTGCCACGCTTGTAGATATTCTCCTCAATGGTATAGGCAATACCGAAACTACGCTTTGACTTGATGTAACGCGCAGCAGCACTCTGACCAAAGGCAATACCATTGATTACATCGCTTGACTTCGAATCAACCAATTCGAGTTTGATATGCTCTTGATCGCGACCTACAACCTTACTTGTGCCGTAGTCATAAACTCCACGGGTGCAGAAGATTGGTTTTGCGTTGCAAGGACCAAAAGGAGCAAAGCGCTTCAAATCGGAATGAAGGCGTTTGTTTATATCCTTGAAGTCGATTTCTGCGTCAATATCTATTGTTGGTTCTGTCTGTGCAGAATCAATGTTTTCTTCTACATATTTATGGAAGCGGCGACGGAATTCCGGCACATCCTTCCAACGGAGTGTAAGTCCGCAAGCATAAGTATGACCGCCAAAGTTCATCAGCAAGTCGCGACAGCTCTTGATTGCCGAATAGACATCGAATCCTGTCACGCTACGGGCAGAACCTGTTGCCAAGTCTCCGTCACGGCATATTACTACTGTAGGACGGAAATACATTTCTGTAAGACGGGAAGCAACAATACCGATAACACCCTTCTTCCAGTTCTCGTCATAAAGAACGATGCCCGACTGATGCTTCTGACTCTCAAGGCGAGCCACAATCTGGTTTGCCTCCTCGGTCATCTGCTTGTCAATATCCTTACGCTGCTCGTTGTATGCGTCAATCTGGTGAGCCTGCTGAATTGCTGTGAAATAGTCCTTCTCAACAAGAAGGTCAACACTCATCTTTCCATTCTCCATACGACCAGACGCATTAATGCGAGGGCCAATCTTGAAGATGATATCCGACATAGCCAATTCGCGGCCTTGAAGACCACAGACATCAATGATTGCCTTAAGTCCTATGTTTGGATTCTGGTTAATCTGCTTCAATCCATGGAAGGCGAGTATTCTGTTCTCATCTGTCACAGGCACGATATCTGCTGCGATGCTGACCGCACAGAAGTCGAGTAGGGGAATGAGTCGTGAGAAAGGAATATTGTTGTTCTTGGCAAATGCCTGCATCAGTTTGAAACCTACGCCACAACCACAAAGGTGCTTGAATGGATAGGCATCATCCGGACGCTTTGGATTAAGTATTGCCACAGCATTAGGCATTGTCTCGTCTGGCACATGATGGTCGCAGATGATGAAGTCAATACCCAACTCCTTGGCATAGGCAATCTCTTCGAAGGCCTTTATACCGCAGTCAAGAATAATAATCAGTTTTACGCCCTGCTCATGAGCATAGTCGATTCCCTTCATACTCACGCCATATCCCTCTTCATAGCGGTCGGGGATATAGTATTCAATGTTTGAGTAGAACTGCTGAAGGAACTTGTAAACAAGTGCTACGGCAGTGCAACCATCAACATCATAGTCGCCATAAACCATAATGCGCTCCTTGCGTCCCATGGCATCGTTGAGTCGGTCAACGGCAATATCCATATCCTTCATAAGGAAAGGATTGATAAGGTCGGCCAACTGTGGGCGGAAATAACGCTTTGCTGCACTCTCTGTTGTAATACCACGACGAATGAGGAGTTGGGCGAGAACAGGGTTAAGTCCTAACTTCTCTCCCAATTCCTTTGCCGAGAGTTGTTGCTCCGGTGTAGGGGGATTATAATTCCATTTAAAGTGCATAATGCGTAATTTCTGCAAAATTAATAAAAAAATGCGAGAAAACGAAATATAATTGCATAAAAAATAGGTGGCATACTCATTTTGAGTATAACCACCTTATTTTATTGTTATTGGCTGGGGAGATTAATTCATATCAAGAATATAACCATTGTCCCTCAACCATCAATTCTAATCCAAAATTAGATGCCCATCTTCTTGCGGATGTTCTTTGGAATGGCATTCTTGTTTACCATGTAATCCATTGTCTTGCCAACGATGAAGTTCTCTGACATGTACCAGATTCCATTGTACTCACCAGCAGTACCCCAAGAGTTCTTTACCATGTAGTACTTGCGACCTGTCTGGTCCTTTGCGATACCGTAGATAAGCATACCATGGTCGTCGGTAAGAGTCCAGTTGTCGTACTCCTCCTGACGCTGCTCCTGAGAAGGCTTCTTCTCAATAACATTCACGCCAAGGTTGTTAATCTTATTCTGACGCTCTGACTTCGAAAGACCAAGCCAGCGATCCATATCTGTACCTGCTGCTGTTGGTGCTGCGTCGAGGTCAGCCCATATAGCAAGACCGTTGCGAGTAAAGCCGTCACCAGAAACATCACCACCCCAAGCAACTGTGTAACCGTTCATTACAGCATTCTCGATGATTTCAGCCATCTCTTCCATTGGAAGGTTCCATGAAAGTTCCTGACGCCAGTTGTCCTGAACCTCTACAGGGAACTCTGTGTAGAATGGACGGTGTGTGTAAGATGTAATTGATACATAGTCATTCCAGTCAAGACCAAGGCTCTGAGCGAAAGTCTGTGGAGTGTATGTCTTACCCTCGTATGTGAACGACTCTGGGCACTCGCCGAGATAAGCGTCGAGGATACCCTGGAAACCCTTCTTCCAAGTGTTGGAAATTGTCTTAGCGTTGCTCTTTGCAACAGCGTCAACATAAGGTTCCATTACAGAGAAGAACTCACCGAAGTTAGCGAGTGTGTCACCATAGAGAGTGCCAGGGAGAGGCATTGCTGTCTCTGGGCAGATACCATAGTTCTTAAGGCAGTAGAGGACATCACCTGCAGCACCACCCTGTGAGAACTGAGCATCACCGTGCATACGAACCTTCAATACAGCGCGATCCATGTAGTTCTTGTTACAGATGAACATCTCGCAGAGGTCGTAAGTCTTACCAGTCTTCTTCAGAATCTCAGACTCGAAGAAAGAAAGAGTAGAGTAGTTCCAGCAAGTACCCGAACGGTTCTGGTTCTTGATTGATGTGATAGGATTCTCCTTGATAACTGTGAACACAGGCTTGTTAGGATCGATTGAATCCTTCTTTTCTTCCTGTGCATTTGCACTGAAGGCTGTTACTGCCATGAGTGCAAGTACTAACATTTTTCTCATTGTTTCTATTTGCTTTTTATTGTTGATATTTAATTTTCTATTCTACGATGCCATTCTCTGCCATGTACTGTTCAACCTCGTCTGGCTGATAAGGAATGCGCTTTGTACCCATGAAGCGGCAACCGTCCTTTGTGATGAGTACATCGTCCTCAAGACGAATGCCACCGAAGTCTTTGTATGTCTCAAGAAGGTCGAAGTTTATGAACTCCTTGCAATGGCCAGAAGCACGCCAATCATCGATGAGTGCAGGGATGAAGTATATTCCTGGTTCGTCGGTGACAACGAATCCTTCCTCAAGGCGACGACCCATACGCAGGCAGTTTGTTCCAAACTGTTCAAGGTTTGGACGAGTCTCCTCATCGAATCCTACATAAATCTGTCCAAGACCTTCCATGTCATGAACATCCATACCCATCATATGGCCAAGTCCGTGAGGGAGGAACATGGCGTGAGCGCCTGCCTGTACGGCATCCTCTGTATTGCCCTTCATAAGGCCGAGGTCCTTGAGGCGGTCGGTCATAAGGCGGCAAACATCAAAATGCACATCCTTCCATTTCACACCAGGCTTAGCAACTGAAAGTGCAAGGTCGTGGCAGTCAACCACAATCTGATAGATGTCGCGCTGC
>DCIM01000029.1 GCA_002316005.1 Prevotellaceae bacterium UBA1726
ACTTAGTGTTGGTACACTGCATAAGCTTGTACTTTACTGCCATAGTTTCTCCTTTCTTTTGTGTGTTAAACTTAGTATTATTACTCTCCTTCCATTTCCTGCCTCCGCTGAGGCGTACTCTGGGAATTTACAGTCGTGGACTTTGACTGGTGTCTCATTGTCGCTTGTCCTTCACTCCTCTGATTCACACTGCAAAATTACCACTTTTTCTTTACACCTCCAAACTTTTGCAGGTTTTTTTTGAAGAAAAAATGAAAAATTATCAGGTAGAAAATTACGCCAAAATTACCACTTGTAACAATCTCATTTTCAAGGCTTTACAAAAGCATTGTTTTTATGCTTTTATTCCTTTGGAATAATCTTTGAAAATCAGTTGTTAGTTTTTGTCATTTCAGTGTTTTCAGAAAAGCATCTCGCCGCAGAGATTTCGGGCGAGGCTATTCTATCCCCTTTGAGTTAGATTGTATGCCATTATTATAAGTAATACTACTTTACATAATTAATCAATCAATCATGTTGCACATGTTGCAGTTGCAAATGTTGCAAACTGTGTATTGTAGACAAATCGTTCTATAATAATATATAATATATATATATATTATATTCTATATATATAATAAGGGAAAATGTTAGAATCGACTATTTGCAACATTTGCAACTGCAACTTTGCAACAATGCAACTGTCTGTGCTACCCTAAAATAAGTTGAATGGATTTGTACTATAAGCCTGAGGTTAGTTGAATGCTTTTCGGCTTAACCCTTGGCTTGGTTGAATGAAACATACCTAAGCACTGATGATGATTGAATATATGCCTAAAAACTACATTCAATTGAATTCAGTGTTTGCGGTGCAAAGTTAGTTGCTCCTTCTTTAATGACAGACACCCTTAAACCACCTCATCACCCTTCTACGCAAGGCCCACAAAGAGCAAGAGGAGGTGACGATAGAAATAAAGTAAGCCCCCCTCAATCCACCGAGGGGGAAGGAAAACGAGAACAAAAAATCCCCCCCTTTATGTTTCTTCATTAATTAGGTGAGTCCAGCAGTGATGCTCGACTCACTTTTTTGCCTATTTCTGTCCAAGGTGTGAAAAAAAATGCCTATATATTGTTTCATACTACATCTATTAAATAATGTATTGAGATTACAATTGACAAGATCACGTAATGTATAAATACAAAGTGTATCTGTGAATTTTAAACATGACTTATCTATTTCAAGGCTTGATAAAGGGGTGTTTAACAAGGTTTCTTTATTTTTATTATTAATCATTCATAAAATATTTTCAATTAATGTAAACGTATTTCTTTTTCATGAAATCATGATATTTGATTACTTCCACCTATACTTCTCTGTCATCTTCTTGAATACTTGATCGTCGCATACCGAGGCAAAGAGTTTCATGCAGGAACGGACTTTCATGGTGTCATTTCCAAAGATTTCGTAAACCGTATAGTTACTGTCGAGAACAGCTTGTGTGATTTCAATGAGATGTTTCCTTAACTTTGGATGGTTGATGTATTGGAAAGCTTCCATGCGTCCCATAATTCCATATTTGATTGCTGGACGACTATGAACTCCAGGAATACCTGCCATCTGCGGAAAGATATACCAGATCCACCCCGTAGTCTTGCAACCATTTTTAACTTCAGAAAGGGCTGTCTCATACGAACTTACGATGTCGTCTGGGTTGACTCCTATACCTGCTCCGTCGTGAGCATTCAGGAAGCGTTGAAGAGACTGGAAATTTGGCCAACGGGAAATTACGACAGATTCGATAAATTCATCATCAGAACCGAAAACAGTGTTCAGGTGTGACAAAGCCTTCTGTGCTTCAATATGTGCCAATAACGCAAATTCGATGAGACTCAGTCGTATCTGTCTCAACGACACAGAAGATAGTTCTCGACTTGCGGCATCGTTTTCTATTAATGACTTACAGAAAGGAATATAGAACGTGTCCATATATTCCTTGTCAAGCCCCAGTTTCATAAATCCGTATCTTGTAATATGAGGTAAAGATTCAGTACTATTCGTTCCTTCATATACGGGCAAAAGGCTCAGCGCGGAATTATTGTCAATACTCACCTGAGTATTTCTCCACAGATTCATGTATTGCTCGTAAAGTTCAACGTCATGTTCATCGTGAGGCAAGGCGTTCAGAGCCTTGGTAATTGTTTCTTGGTCTATTTGTAGCATATTTTAATATTATAGTTTTTTGCAAATGTACAACAAGAATATTAAAGTGTCAATTTTTTCTTATGCTTTCTCTACTTTCTTAATATAAATGTACTTTGGATAGTGACCGAGGACGCAGAGGGTGACGGGACAAATCCAGATGTCGCGAGTGAAGCCGGGGAGACCGTTCACGTCGTAGAAACATCCGCCGGTGAGGGTAGAGGCTTATCTTACATATACTTCCTCAATCTCGACTACATAGATGTCGTGGAGGGAACCGCCGGGTTGGTCGTTGTACCAGCGCTCGAGGACTGAACGGTCGATGAAATGGGATGCTTGCATAGATGACTTGAAGAGTTTGCGGCAATCGAGTGTGAGGCGCGACTCACCAAAGGTGGTGGCGCCTGTCTCCAACCTCACTGGGGTGAGGCCTGTTGCGGCAACCTTGTCGGTGTCGCGGCCCGACTTGCTTCCACACAGTTGCAGTGCCTTACGGTAGTCCTCGCCATAGAAAGAGAGGGTGAGGCGGTCGGCGTCTTCAATGAAATCATGGGTGAAACGCTCTGGGCGAATGAACACAAATGCCACGGGTTTGTTCCACAGCCAACCGATGCCGCCCCATGAGGCGGTCATGGTGTTGAAGGTTTCGTCCTGGCGTGTCGCTGTCACGAGCATCCACTCCTTACCAATCAAATCAAATGCGTTCTCCTTTGCAAGAACAGAGATATCAGTTTTAATCATATATTTTTTTCTTTAAACATTAATTACCATTAATTGCCCATTAATTATTCATTAATTATTTTTTGCCCTTCCTTCATTGAAAAAGAAGAAAATTCGTGGGCAAAAGCCTGATGGCTTTCTATGCTGTCTGTCTTTAGTTCGAGAGTCAAAACGAGCTTTGCTCTCTCCCTAAATCCATTCAGCAGTGCTTTCAGCACTATGCCCACTCTGGAAAATCTGCTGTTGCAGCAAAATTGCTTCGAAACTTGATGTTTCTCGCATAAAATATAGTTACCTCCGACACGACGCGTAGCCATTTTATGCGAAGGAACTGAGCAATTTTTATCAAGTCTCATCAGAGAATTGATATTTTTCAACATGGCAAGGGACATTGTCACTGCAGATGGGATTCGGAGTTGAGATAAAGCTTGCTTTAAATCTCAAGACAGAAGACCAAATGCAAGAAAACTAAGTTTTTGCCATGTATTTTCTTTTGTTTTCTAAATATTTGGTTAGGCTTTATCTATACTGGAACAGGCGGAAGTGCTGGATGTCGAACTGGCCGACTGGGATGCGGATATGACGACCTTGATGGGTCTGGTCGCCATTGAGATGACGCACTACCGACATCGTGCCATCGGTGATGCTGACTGACTCGCATTTAGCAAGACCTATGACAGTGCCGGACTTCTTCCATGACTTTTCCACCTTCGCATCAGAATAGGTGACAACGACTCCACTACCGATGACGAGATAGTCGGCTACACCAAGACGCAGGATGATACACGCAGCCTCGGGCCATTCGGCATCCTTTGCCCCTGGTTCCCAACCCAACGAATAACTGTGCTTCACGGTGAGGCGAATGCCATCCGGGGTGATGATGTCCTGCTCGCGTTCCTCGTTGGTGAGCAGTACGCCCTCCATGTCGCGGGTGCCCTGACGCTCAAGGATAAGCGGTTCGGCCTGACGCAGCAGACGATAGCAGGCGGCGATAGGAGAGAGGTTGTCGGTCTTTGAGGAGAAGGCATTCAACTGATCGTCGAGCGAGAGATCCAGTTTCCCGTTTTCGTTTTCGTCTTCGTTTTCGTTATCGTTCCCTTTGTAAATCGGATAATCCTCGATGCTGAACGGACAGAAGCCCATTGCACTATGATGGCCGAAGGCATAGAGAGCATACATGGCGTCTTTGTCCTCAAGGCGAATCTCAGGAACGAACAACGGATTGTTGTGGAGATGATATTTCGCCACCCAGTCCTTATAGCCCTTGTCGTAGATGTCAACACCCAGGACATCGATTGATGGGGCGGCAGCATGCCAGATGTCGATGAGATGGGCAAGAGGACCGCCCGAAGGATACTGCCCCGGAGTGCGACCACGACTGTTGAGTGCCACATTCACATACATAGGAACATTGTAGATGGCGCGTCCGGCCGATGCAATCTGCTCCACATAAGTGGCGTAGGTCCATGTCTGGAAAATCTCCTCGGCATAGATATCATTGCCGAACACCTCGCCCCATGTCTTGTGGTTCGCGTCATGACGGAAACGCTCGGCGATGTAAGGATGAAGCGCCTTCTGGTTTTTCTTGAGATACTGAACGAGCGACTCCGGCACAGCGGAATTATAGAGTTTCGTGGCATCCTCGGAATAGTCGCGTGGCACATTAATCATACCAATCTCGTTCTCCACCTGCACCATCACGACGGTCTGCTGCTTGTCGTTGTCGCGCAGATGTTGCATAATGCGGCAGAAAGCCTTCTTGTCGGCCTCGAGCACATTACGGCTCAGCGAACTTGCCTCGTCAACAGGGATGCCGTTCATGATGTGGGCACGAGGGAAGCGCTTGGAGTCGTTTTTGAACCATTCCGGAGCATAGCAACTCATGCTGTTCTTCCATGCGCCAAACCAAAGGAGGACGAGTTTAAGGTCGTTCTTTCGTGCCTCGTCGAGGAGATTGTCGAGCGAGGTCATGTCGAACTGTCCCTCCTGTGGTTCGATGAGTTCCCACGACACAGGGGCAAGGACGGTGTTGAGTCCCATCTTGTGGAGATAGGCGAAATGCTTTTTTACATCGGCGAGGGTAGAAGCCGAGGAGTTGCCCATCTCGCCACCAATCATAAGCATTGGCTTGCCGTTGGCGATAATTCGGGCGTTGTTGCCCACACGCTCAAGGCTTGGTTGGGCGAGGATGCCCCCTGCCACGAAAAGCAGGAGGAGAGTTGATGTTAGTCTGGTCATATAATAATTTTTTCTTTTTTTTCTTTTCAACATAAATTACCATTAATTGCCCATTAATTTTTTCATTAATTTTTTTTAGGTGTCAATAGACTCTTCACTCTCCACTTTATTATTGTGCTGAGAGTGGTTCACCGGGGCAAGAATCTTCGGCATCAGACGCATTGAGTTTGAAGAGCATGAAGTTCTTGTTTTTCTTTGTGAAAGGTTTCCATTCGCCACCCTTCTTACCGTTAGGATTGCCGTATTTGCAGAAGTTTGCCCAAGCATCAATCATCTTGTCCGACAAATCCCAGTCGCCCTTTGTCCAAGGACGCCAGCAATGCTTGAGCGACTTGAACACATACCAGAGGTCGCTTGAATGGAAAGCACCCTTGAGGCGTGATGTCACCTCAGGATGAGAATCGTCAGCAGGCAGAGGGCGCGCAAACTGATAAGCATAAGCCCTGTTGCCCACCTCCTCGCGGTTGAGGCAGAAATTCTCAATCTGTGGACGCATATTGCCCGCATCATGGAGCGTGAAACCAATCATATAAGGTACATCGGCGAGAGTGCCGTCGAGACAAGCGTCATCGAAAGTCTCGGGGAGGACATAATCCTTGATGTAAGGCGAGATAGGCATTGCAGTCAGAGGACTGCGCTTGCCCGTGACATTAGTGTAGATGGTGCCGAGGGCATAGATGGTCTCTGTAGAGGCACGACGCAGTTGTTCGAGAGTAGTCATATTAGCCCAGTCGGTCACTTCCTTTATCTGCTTAGCCGCATCGTTGAGAGTAAGCGGAACAGTAGGAGGCAAAGCCCTGCCACCGAAAGAAGGGACAGGGTCGCCTGGCAGAGCAAGACCACTACCGCTCATGATGACAGCCTTGTTGAAGAGACCTTTTGCCAAAGGCGAGGCACAGAGAGTCTTCACCGAACGAGAACCCGCCGACTGACCGAATATCATCACATTGTCGGGGTCGCCGCCAAACTGAGCAATGTTCTTCTTTACCCACTTCAACGCCTCAATCTGGTCGAGAGTGCCGAAATTGCCCGAAGCCTGTTCGCCCGCCTCTTTGAGAATGTCGGGATGAGCGAAGAAGCCGAAAGGACCAACACGATAGTTGAATGAAACGAGCACCACATCGCGCGAAGCAAACTCCTGTCCGTCGAATTCGGGTTCGGAACCCCATCCCTCGCGTAGTCCTCCACCGAAAATCCACAGTGCCACAGGGAGTTTCTTTCCGGGTTGAGCCGAAGCCTTTGTCCACACATTCAGATACAGGCAATCCTCGGAATAAGGAGCCTCGTCGCCATATCCCCATTCGGTGGTGTATCCACCCTCGTAGTGAGCCCCCTGGAAGGCAGGATGACCGAACTTGTCGCACACCTTCACTCCATTCCAAGGCAGTACCGGTTGAGGTGCCTTCCATCTGTTCTCGCCAATAGGAGGAGCAGCAAAAGGAATACCTTTGTAGATGACCACACCATTGATTTCGGCATCAACACCTTGTACCTGTCCACCCTCGATGGTGAGTACGGGATTAGTGTTCTGGGCCGTTGCGCAAAATGCAAACAGCGAGCCACAGAGAATTGTAAGTATTCGTTTCATATTATTTCTTTGTTATTCAATGTTGAGGATGATTCGGCGGTAGGCTACGAGATGATGAGGACCGTTGTCGTGAACCTCGCAGATGATATGGACAGGACCCTTCTTGGCATCGTTAGGAATGATGACAGAGGCCTTTTCTGCATTGTCATCCGTGATGTCGAGACTGGTGCTTCCAATCTCCTTCTGCTGCCACCAATGGAAAGACAAGGCATCATTGTCAATATCGTAAGACTTTGAGGCATCGAGAGAGATTTTCTTTCCCGCCTTTGCCTTTATATGCACGGCCTTGTTGCCCTTTTCGCCATTCGCCACCACAACAGGGTTGTGGTTGCCCTCGCCCATCTCGGCCCATTCCATACGAGCAATGAAATCCTCCAAGATGTCGGGGAAGAACTGGCGGTAATAGTTCTCCGAGATGTTCTTTGTAGGTTCCTGCCAACTGTTCCATGAGTAAGTCTCATTATCCTGCGTCATACCCCAGACATGATAGCCGCCCCATCCCGCTTCCTCAGGGCAGTCGGGATTGTGCAAACCATTAGGCAGGGCATTGAGGAAAGAAGGCGTATCGCCCTCAACACCATATTTATAATCAGGATAATGCTTGCCCAGAGTGGCATGGCCCTGAATGTGAGTCTGGAACTCAGGCCAGTTTTCCTTTCCAAGCCCGCATTGCAGTTGCCAAGCGCCCTCATCCCAGACAAGTAGGAGGTCGTCCTTGAACTCGCGACGCATCCATTGATGAGAACTGTATGCGAGGTTTTCGCGCATTGCCCACACCATATCCTGGTCGGTGATGGTGAAGAGACGCAGTTTGTTGAGGAATCGTTTCAGTTCCTCCTTCGAGCGAGTCTGCTGTACACGCCATATAGCCTGAGCGAGAGTGTTCGCACCGCCCCAGGCACAGACATATATCGGACGGTCATCGTCCTCGTCAACCAGTTGGATGATGAGGTTGCTTCCCGGAGTATCGTTATCCTCGCCAATAACCCCGATTCCCGCACGCTGGCTACCCATCACGCTTCGTCCTTGCAGGTATTCCATGCTTGGCCAGTAGCCCAATGGCTGTCGGCCGTTTTCCTCGTCGATAGAACGGAATCCCACTTGCTCAGAGCGCTTCATCAGGTTCTGCACATCCATGCCATAGGCAGCAACGACAGAGTCGCGATAGGCCGCACTCTCGGTAGGGTAAGGGTCGCAGTTCCATCCGGTGGAAGTGATGATACCCTCAATCTCGAGTTGGTCGGCATAGCAAAGCAATCTAACCAACGACTCCGTGTCATCGGGTTCAAGGTCGGGTTGGCCAATGTCGGTGAGAATGACAACACGAGGTTTCAGTTCAATCTGTTCTTCTGACCCTTTTGAAGTACAGGCACAGACGGTGAACAATGATAATAAGAGCAAACAGTATTTCATATTATTCCACAGATATCACGAATGAGTAGTTGTAAGGCTTATCGCCCGGAATGGTATATTGAGGGAGAGTCCTACCGCCCCAGGTATCTTTTCCCGCCACGCCATGGATGTTCTGGTCGATGTTCACATTGATGAATTCGCCACGCTTCACCTCACTCGGATGCTTTGCATCAACAAGATCCTCCTCACCGTAATCCCACACACGGAAACAGAGAGGCTGCTGACCGTCAATGCGGAGAGTGTGGACTCCGTCGGACAGTGAGAACCAGCGTGTATCGCAACGGTTGGCATTGTCCTGAGGGCGGATATAGTCATATTCAAAGTCAGCAACCGACGATGAGTAACGACCGATAAACTGCGATGTTTTCCTGTCAGGATAGTTCTCCAATGGACCGCGTCCGTACCATTCTATCTGCTGAAAATCGGCTGGCAGACGAAGGCGCATACCAAACTTAGGAATGAGAGGTATGTCGGTAGCCGTAGGCTTGTAGTCGGCCTCCACCTTGATGTCACCATCACTGTTGATGCTGTAGGTGAGTGTGTATTCGGCACCGACCGGCAGGGTGAAATGATATACTAATGTCTGGATACCTCCACGGGCAATCTGCTCCATAGATACAAGTTGGCGGTCCTTTGCGGCATTCTCCCAAGGGGCTACACGCTGAGCAAAACCGGCAGCCCGCTGATTGTCGTTCTCGGGTTTCCAGAAATATGGTTCGAGAGGAGCGTGGAGAATGTTCTTGCCGTCAATGTTTATCTCTTTGAGGACACCATTAAAATCTATGAGGACAGAGCCCATGTATGTCTTGATGAGGTTTCCTGTGAGAGTTG
Organism: Prevotellaceae bacterium UBA1726; assembly: GCA_002316005.1. Taxonomy (GTDB): domain Bacteria; phylum Bacteroidota; class Bacteroidia; order Bacteroidales; family Bacteroidaceae; genus Prevotella. Next base: position 8,970 of record DCIM01000029.1, read on the forward strand.
TGTTAACCTCAGGAGCCTTCATTGAGGATTCGATGATTTCAGGATAGTTGTAACTCTCCAACACAAACTGCTCACTTGCCACAACATCGCCTTTCTTGCCCCAAGGTGTATCTGCCCTCAGGCGAGCTGTAACATTGAGCAACCTTTCACCATTAACATCCACAGCAGTCTCTTCGTAATCAAAGTCGTAAACATTGACAAAGGGATCCATGCTGAACTTCTTGATCATTCCGTTTTCATAAGTGAACCATATTGGTTGATACACCTTTTTCACCTCGTAATAATGTGGGTTTGGCGTTCTGTCAGGAGCAATCAAACCGTTACAGCAGAAGTTACCGTCATTAGGCTTGTCACCGAAATCTCCACCATAGAGCCAGTCACCATTCGGACTCTTTATTCCCTGATCCACCCAATCCCAGATGGCTGCTCCGCAGATTGTCGAGTCGCTGTAGATGACATCCCAGTATTCTTTGAGGTTTCCCACCGAATTACCCATGGTATGAGCAAATTCGCGCATCATGAAAGGCATTGTGGTTTCCTTCTCAGCCCGTTCCCTGAGTTCGTCGGGATAGAGATAACTGTCATCGTGGATGGTGGTGTGACGAAGGTCGGGAGCATCGTAGAATACAGGACGAGTGGAATCAAGTTTCTCTATTGCCTCACGCATAGCGAGCAGATTTGGTCCTACGCCACCCTCATTGCCAAGCGACCAAAGGATGATGCAAGGATGATTCTTGTCGCGCTCAACAAGCCCGACGGCTCTATCCACATGAGCCTCCTTCCAGTCAGGTTGCTCGCCCATGTATTTATTCGCATAGCCATAGCCATGACTCTCCTGATTAGCCTCGTCCATGACGAAGATGCCATAACGGTCGCAGAGTTCGTAGAGATAAGGGTCATCAGGATAATGAGAGGTACGGAGGAAGTTGATGTTTGCCTGCTTCATGAGTTGGATATCCCGCTCGTAAGTGGCACGGTCAACAAAACGACCAGTACGAGGATGATGGTCGTGACGGTTCACACCACGGAGTTTCACATTCTTGCCATTGATTTTCAGAACCTCACCAACAATCTCCACCTCCCTGAAACCAATCCTGTTGCTGAACTCCTCGTCACCCACGCCAACCTTTACATCGTAGAGATGAGGGTCGTAAGCCGACCAGAGGTGAATGTTGCCTACCTGGCCATCCAGAGTGACACTTACGGTATCGCCTGCCGGGAGCTTGTTGATATTGGAGGTTACTCTCATCTCGGCTCCAGAATAAGACATTTTAAACACGACAGGCACTTTTTTTACAGCCTTCTTTCCTGTATTGCATACCTTTATCGTAGCGGAAATGCTTCCATCGTTCTTTGTGGTAATCTTGTAATCGGCAATATGCACCAACGGACGAACCCACAACTGCACAGGACGGAAAATGCCCGACAGACGCCACATGTCCTGGTCCTCGAGATAACTGCCGTCACTCCAGCGATAGACCTCCACCGCCAGTTTGTTCTTGCCCTTGTGAAGATACTTTGTGATGTCAAACTCAGCAGGCGACATAGAGTTCTGGCTGTAGCCCACCTTCTGACCATTCACCCAGACATACATAGCCGACTTCACACCACCGAAATGAAGGATGTATGAAGCCCCCTCCTTGTCTCCATAAGGAGAGTTTTCAGGAATATCTATATATGTGACATACGAACCCACCGGATTGCGGTTTTCGAAAGCATACCAATCCTTTGGAGGCTCGTTTGTGACACGAGGTTCATCGCGCTGGAAAGGATAGGAAATGTTGGTGTAGATGGGTTTGCCGTAACCCTGCATCTGCCAGTTTCCCGGTACTTGAATCTTGTCCCACGAACTCGTGTCGTAATCCAACCTGTAGAAATCCACTGGTCGTTCATCAGGATTCTTCGACCAATGGAAATACCATTGGCCGTCGAGCGAGATAATCTCTTGGCATTCGCTTTCTTTCGAAGGTAACTGCAGAGTGTTGTGGTAAGGCAATTTGTTGATGCCAAACACATGAGGATTCTCCCAGTCAACGCCTTGTGCATGGGACAAAAGTGCAGAGAACGCACAGAGAAACAATAAGGACAGTTTTTTCATAATTATTCGATTCAATACCAAATCTATTTCCTCATCAGGAGTTGCTCAAAGGCGGCACTGCGCTCCTTCCATGTTTTGTAGTCATCGGCACGGAGCGTCTTCGAACGAGGCAATGGTTCTTTTCCAACACAAATGAAGACCTCTTTTATCTTGCCCTCAGCAAATAGTCGGTCGGCAATATCATCAGCACGACCCACCTTGAACCAACTCTCAATGGTGTCGTCCTTTCCAGGAATGAGGCTGATGTAATCGCCTTTGAATTTCTTAAAGTCACTTGTATTGGTGTATATTGCCTCTTCCATGCCATAGTTATACTGAACTATTCCATGCTCAACATTGCCCAAGTCCTTTGTCTGCGCCATTGAGATGCTGTACTTGAAACCACGGTCGGGCGAGAGGTACATATTCACCGGGTCCGCCGTCTTTGTTCCATCAACAACAAAGCAATATTTGAATGTTGTCATTGCCACATCAGGAATGGTTACGCTCCAAACGCCATCACTATCCCTCAGCATTGCAAGAGGTTCCGCGAGCAGTTCGCTCTCGAACAATACCTCCTTTGCCTCTGGAGCCTTGAAATTATAGACAACATCATTGTTTTTGAATTCAGGCGAGATAATCTGACGAGGGAAAAGACGAGCCATCACGCCCGGAGTGAACTGCTGTTCCTGTCCGGTCTTGGCAAGTGCAGGTTTGGCATTCTTCATTGCCTCTTCTGCAGCCTCAGGATTGAAAAGCAGTTGCAATGTGTGGTCGAGGAAATACTTTGCGTTCATCCAAGTGTGACCGAACTTGTCGTGAGTGTATTCCTTAACCGAGCGAATGCCGTGATTGTCGAGGAATTCCATGTAGTCGCGAGCATTGCCATAGAGGAAATCGTCAGTGCCCACACCGAGCCAGAAGAGATGCAACTTAGCGTTTGTTGCCTCCGTGTAGACATCAGGAATATCGGTTGATGTGAATGAACTGTAAGAGCAGAGATACGAGAACTTGTCGAGGTTGTGCAAGCCCACCGACAGACCTTGATTTCCGCCACGCGAGAAACCACCGATTGCACGATTGTCGCTATTGTTGATAGTGCGGTAATGAGACTCAACATAAGGCATGAGGTCGTTGATGATATCATTGCTGAACACATCCTGCCCGAAGCCCATCATAGGCATTCCGTTTGTAGGCATCTGAGGTAGCAGTTTGTAAGGATTGCCATAAGGCAACACCACAATCATATCCTTTGCCTTACCCTCAGCAATGAGGTTGTCGAGGATATAGTTCACACGGCCCACCTTGTAATAAACCTCCTCAGTATCGGTAGTTCCGCTGATGAGATAGAACACAGGGTAGCGCTTCTGCTGCTCCTTATAATAAGAAGGTGGAAGATAGACAATGGCATTATTGGTGTAGTTGAGGCTCTTCGACCAGTAGTTCACATAATGGATGCACCCATGTTCAACATCCGTTCTGATGTCATGAGCCAATGCCTTGTCCTTGCAAGGAACCTCGAGCAGACTGTTCTTGAAGCCCTCGTTAGGGAAATACTGCTCACACAGAGGGTCCATGATGCTGATGCCATCAACCTCGAAATGATAAGGATACATGTCAGGAGCACAAGGTCCGAGAGTCACCGTCCAAAGGCCCGTTTTCGCATCCTTCGTCATTTCCTGCTTTCCAGCAAACTGAACATCCACGAACACCTTTTTGGCATTGTCGTTCTTGTAGAGGAAAGTAACCTTTCCATCATCACCCACGATAGTTGACTTGAAGTCGTTTGCCTGCACTTGTGCCTTGCAAATTGGTGAAATAGCCAACGCCATAAAGGCAAAGACTATCTTTACAAAACTATGATTTTTCATATTGTAGTGCCTTGAGCGTTAGTAATTAATCCATTTCGAAAGGTCAACCTTGTCCTTGAACATCGGTGCTACACGGACATCGGCAGTGTTGACATCCTTCTCAAGAAGGAATCGGTCGAGGAATGCCTCCACCTCAGGGAACTGCTCTTGAGGAAGCATGCAATGAGGATGTCCGCCGAGGATTGAATATCCCATCTTGTCGGCAATGCCGAATTTCTCCCACACACGAAGAGCCGCATTGACAGAGACATATCCCGATTCGTCAGCAAGCCATTTGTAATCGGTGTTTCCCAACATCAGGAAAGCACGAGGACAGACAAGAGCGCATAGTTCGTGATGGTCGTAAGGCAGATTGAAAACCTCATCATCATGATATTTCTCGCGAAGACTCTCCTTAAACCAATGATAATCCGTGCGGTCGAGGTCTTCCACCTCGTCAAGAGTCTGCGACACACGCCAAGCTGCAGCCCCACCACCGCCAGGTTCCTGAGCAATGGTAAGAGCGACGCGAGGGTCGAAAGCGCCACAGAACAAAGCCATCTTGCCCGCATAAGAGCAACCATTCACACCAATGTGCTTAGTGTCAATCTTTGTTATTTCAGGTCCTAATTTCTCCAATCCATCGATGATTCGCTGGAATCCCCAAGCCCACATTGAGTAAGCGCCATTGTCGCGCAGATGAGGATAAAGACGCACAAAACCATAGTTCGCACGACAGGTATCACCGCGGAACTGCGAATATCCGTTCACCTGACGCTCGTTGTAGTTCAGGCGAGCCAAAGGACGCACCTTGAGGATTGTGTCGGGAAGGGAAATGCGACTACTACCGATGAGAAGAGGGTAGGGTGCTGTTCCTGTTGTAGGATACTGGATAACAGTATTCAGAGTGAGCGATTCCTTGCCTACAGTGATAGTCACAAAGAGCGTATCGCCACTCATACGAGCTGAAATCTGGTCCTTCGAAACAGCAGGAATCTCGCCGAGTTCATTCTCTTGAATGAGTCGTGATATTTCCGCTCTTCGTTTTTCCCATTGTTTCAGGGATTTCACTGTTCCCTTTTTGTTTTCCCATTTCAGTGGGTTAGGTAATGTCTGGTCCTTTACATTCTGCGCAAATGCTGTTGTACAGAAACCAAGTAGCAGTAAAAACAGAATCTTTTTCATAATAATCAATGTTTATTTCTTTGCAATTCAAAATGTTTTCTATAGTGTTATTCCACAACCTCAATATCGTCGTAGAAGATACGATTGCCCGAAGTGATACGGCTGCAGTCGAGTTTCAGGAGACTTCCTGTCGCAGGAGTACACTTTACCGTCTGCCAAATTGGGTTGTTGATGATATTCGAGAACTCGCCCTTAGCAATCACTGTCCAGGTTTTTCCGTCATCGGCCGAGATGGAAAGAGTGTAGTCGAGAGGCATTCCCTCTTTTGTATCCTTGGCAGGGTGGAAGCGGAACTGCTTCACTGTGGTCTGTTTGCCCAAACCAATGAACATTGACTCAACAGGACTGCCAACACCAGGGAAGAAAATGTTGTAGTTAGCCGATTTCTTCTCGCCATTGTCAGGATCCGTTTCGTCAATATCAGGAGCAAGATAAGCCGAAAGACTCTTTATCTTCTTGCTGTTTTTGAAATTCGACTTGCTGTCAACAATGGTCAAACGGATTTGGCGAGTTGTGGTTGTAGGGAAACAGAGAATACGCTTTCTACCTATGGTAGTCATACTGCGTTCAGGTTCTTCGGAGATGATGTCGTGAAGTTCCGTCCAATGTCCCTTTATCTTTCCGTCCAAGACGACTTCCTCAATGAATGCCTCAACCTTGAACTTCTTCACATCCTGACCATTGACGATATCCTCGCAAACCATCAGTCGGTTGAAGTCAACAGGTTTCTTGAAAGTCAATGTTGACTCCACATTGCCTAATTTCTGCTTACCTTTGAGCGGATTATTGAATATCTGCTTCACCATATTATAGAAGGCCGCACCACGAATGCTGTCCTCTGCGTGAATGAGTCCGTCCTTGGCGATAGGGAAGTTCAGGAGCAGAGTACTGTTTCGGCCAACAGACTTATAGTAAGTCTCCATCAGTTTCGAAAGACTCTTCACATGACCGTTTTCGCTGTCGTGATAGAACCAACCCGGACGGATGGAAGTATTTGTCTCACCAGGGCACCACACATCACCATCCTCAACACCATAATGCAACACAGGATACGAGCAATCAACATCACTTCTCATCATGCTCCAGTTTGTCTCGCCGATGAAACCAGCCTCAGTGCCCACCCAACGAAGGTCACCTCTACGGTCAGAACCATCATTCCAGATGATGCAATGAGGTTGCAATTCGCGAATCATTCGGTATGTCTCGCCCCATTCATAATAGGTAAGACGGTCGATTTTGCGAATCTCGTTTGCTCCGCCATACCATCCGTCTCCACCGTTTGCACCATCAAACCACACCTCAAACATATCTCCGTAGTTGGTGAGGAGTTCGCGCAACTGATTGCGGAAATAAGTGATGTATTCCTTTCGTCCGTACTCAGCGTGATTGCGGTCCCAAGGCGAGAGATAAACGGCAAATCTAAGACCATATTCCTTGCAAGCGTCAGCCAATTCGCGAACAACATCGCCCTTACCGTTTTTCCAAGGAGTGTTCTTTACCGAATACTCTGTATAAGCAGAAGGCCACATGCAAAAGCCACAATGATGCTTTGCTGTGAAGATGATTCCCTTCATGCCCGCATTCTTACAGGTCCTCACCCACTGACGGCAGTCGAGTTTCTGAGGGTTGAACAGTTGCAAGTCCTCATTGCCATAGCCCCATTCCTGGTCGGTATAGGTATTCATTGAATAATGAATGAAGGCATACATCTCCATATTCTGAAGTGCCAGTTGGTCCTTTGTAGGTTTTGGATTCTGCTGAGCAAAGCAGTTTGCCGAAACAGAACAGAAAAGCAGGATTGTTGCAAAAGACGAAAGAAACGGTTTCATTTTGGTTGTCGCTAATTAATTAATGTTGTATAGATTGATTCTTTTTCTTTTCTCCCAAAGGGAGCCCTGTGGAATTATTCCTTTATTCGAGAGTCTCGATATAGAAACTCACTGGTCGGAAACCGTCATTGCAACTAATCATTGCACTATACGGATTCTTCATCCAGCCATCGTAGAAGTTGCCTCCCCCCTTTGCAAGGACTTCAACAAACTCCCTCATTGTCTTCCACGCCTCAGGACAAAGGCCCTCAGGACATTGCCCTTCTACACTCACCCACGACTCTCCTTCACAGACATCGCAAGTGTGCTCAATAGGGTTTTCGTATTTTGCCATCAGGTCATTATGCTGAACTTTTCGGATGGCGGTGATTTTTACTTTCTTCATAAGGAATGTTTCCATCTCAATTACAATTGAGATAATTATTCTCTGCAAATTTAATGAAAATATCCGAAATCAAGCACAAAAAAGGCGGTTTTTTCGTAGATATACCATTAAATAGGTGTGGATTTTATGCGAAAAAGACGGTCTTACGAATTGTGTAAAAGATAATCGCAGAATTGTCCTAAATTAGGAAAACGGGCAAAAACGAGCGTCTGTAGGCCCTAATCCTTGGATTTTCAGCGGTTTAGTAGTAACTTTGCAAACAGTTTTCAAGATAATAATTTTTATTCACTATGGCTTTTATAGAGACAAATAACATCAAGGGTGACATTTTCGGTGGTATTACCGCTGGTATTGTAGCCCTTCCTTTGGCTTTGGCTTTCGGTATTCAGGCTTTCGGAGGCGTTGACGATCCAAATGCCAGTGCTTGGGGTGCACTTGCCGGACTCGTTGGAGCAACAATGCTCGGATTCTTTGCATCACTTTTTGGCGGCACACACTCACAGATCAGTGGTCCTACAGGTCCGATGACCGTTATCACTGCATCGCTCATTTCGGGTGCTTGGGCTTCTTCTCACAGTTTTGCAGCTGTGATGATTGCAATGTCGCTTGGCGGAATCTTCTGTGGTTTGTTCCAGATTCTCTTCGGTGTGATTCGCCTTGGCAAATATGTTCGTTACATTCCTTATCCAGTACTCTCAGGCTTTATGTCGGGTATTGGTGTAATCATCATCCTTCAGCAGATTTATCCGCTCATTGGTATGAAGACTCCAATGCTTGTGGTTGATATGATTGCTCAGTTCCCACATGCATTGACCGAGATTACAACCTACTGGCCATTGATTCTCGGACTTGGTACAATCCTCATCATTCAGGTGTTCCCTTACATCACAAAGAAGGTGCCTGCAACACTCGTAGCATTGATTGTAATGACTATTGTTTCGCTTTACACAGGCCTTGACAAGTCGCTTACAATCGGTAACATCCCTTCTGGTCTTCCAATGCCTTTCTTCACAAAGGTGGAGTTGGCAGGACTCGACTGGTGGGCATTGATTCAGGCAGCACTTGTTCCTGGTCTTACACTTGCCGGACTTGGTTGTATTGACACACTTCTGACTTCGGTTGTAGCCGATAATATCACAAAGACAAAGCACAACTCAAATCAGGAACTCATTGGTCAGGGTGTTGGTAATGCCCTTGCTGGTTTGTTCTGTGGTATCTCGGGTGCTGGAGCAACAATGCGTACAGTGGTGAATGTGAAGTCGGGCGGTCGTTCGCAGATTTCGGGAATGGTTCATGCCCTCTTCCTTCTTGCAATCCTCCTCGGACTTGGTTCATTGGTTAAGTTTGTACCATTGTCGGTTCTTGCCGGTATTCTTGTCACAGTAGGTCTTGGCATTATCGATTTCCAGGGATTCCGCGACCTTGTTCGCATCCCTAAATCAGATGCTTTCGTATTGCTCGTAGTGTTCTTCACTACAGTGTTCGTTGACCTTCTCACAGCAGTAGGAATCGGTATGGTTATTGCTTGTGTGCTCTTCATGAAACGTGCAAGTGAACTTGTTGAGGCTACTTACACATCAGATGAACTTGAGGATATTGACACTGTTCAGCCTTGGGATGGTGAGGACGCAATTCCAGACGAGTTGCACCATCACATCTATATCCAGCGTATTGATGGTCCGTTGTTCTTTGGTTCTGTTTCGGGCTTCCAGCGTGTGATGCAGCAAGTGCCAGAAGGCACCAACCTCTGTATCATCCGTATGCGTCGTGTGAATTTCATCGACCATAGTGGAGTTCGTGCCGTTGAGACTGCCATTGCCGACCTCAAGGCTCAGGGTACAGAGGTATTCCTCACACATGTTCGCCCTCAACCAATGAAGTTGCTTCGCAAGGCAAACATCATCCCTGACCTCGTGAGCGAGAATCACATCTTCCCTGTTTTCCAGGATAGTATTGAATATCTCAAGGAAAACACCGCAGAGATTATCAAATAAGCCATAGGCTTACAGATGAGAATCGGGAACTCTTTCGTTTTCTTCCTTCGAAAAGGTTGAGGCGATTGAGTTCCCGATTTCGTTTTGGCGTTACAAAAAACAGTCGTTTGTAACTTGCTGATAATCAGCCGTTCTGAGAAAAGGGTGGAATGAGGGAAAATTCGCTAGCGAATTCTTTGTCATTCCACTGAAATGACCTCCTCATTCCACTGAAATGACCACATCATTCCATTGGAATGACCACATCATTTCATAGGTTTGATATTTTATGAATAGTTGAAAGTGCAAAAGTTATAAATCGCACGACTGATTTTTCGCTTTTTTCTTTGTTGCCAAGTCTGCTGATTTCTCGTTTTCGCGGAAGTCGGAAGGTAGGAATCCTGTGCAGCGTTTGAAGAATTTTACGAAGTAAGACGGATCTTCAAAGCCCAGATAATAGGCCGTTTCCTTAATCATCATATTCGAGAATCGCATTAGTCGCTTTGCCTCAAGCACCACTCGGTCGTTGATGAAATTGAGTGCCGACTTGCCCGAACACTCCGTAACGCAGTTGCTCAGAGTCTTTGTTGATACATTCAGAAGGTCGGCATATTCTTTTACAGTGTGCAGGCGGCGATACTCTTGCTCAAGAGAACGACGGAAGCGCACAAAGAGGCGATGAGATGGTTTTGTTTCGTTGAGCGAATTGGCATCACGACGCATACTGTGGCGACTGATGTTTATGAGAAACATCTTTACAATGGAACGCAACATATCAAGATGTGCGAATTCACTCTCCTTCTTCTGTTCGTCCTCCATCAGATGGATTAGATTCTCGAGCGTTGGCACAATCTCTTCGTCAATGACGCAGAATGGTTCTGAGTCAAAGGCGTTGAACATGTTGTATTTGATGAAAAGGTCCTCGTCGGCTTTCTCTTCCTTTAGGAAATCGTTGCAGAATTTGAGTAGAATACCCTTGTGGCGGGTGGTGCCGTCAAAGTGGTGAACCTGCCCCGGAGAAAGGAAGAAAATGGTGTTTTTCTTCACTTCGTAGTCCTGAAAGTCGATTGTGTGAACTCCCCCCGCTTCGCGAAACCAGATAATCTCGTAGAAAGTGTGGACATGCGAAAGACTATTGTCCATTGTGTCGTGGTCGAAGAACTCAGGTATGTAGTCAATGTGGAATCCCACTCCCTGAGGATTCTCACACACCATATTATATATAGTATTCAGTGCTTGCATAGCTATTCGATACGGTTTTTCTCGTTTTGACGGCGCAAAGTTAGCAATTATGTTTGAAACAACGATAGCGGAAATCGGCAAAGATGTGGCAAATTTTGGAAAAAATACGCATTGGAATACTAATTTTCCCAAATTTACCGCCACTTTTCCAATATGTTTTTTTGAAAAAGCGAGGAAGTTTGTAAATTTGTAAACAGAAATAACAATAATAACAAAAAAACAATTCAATTATGGCAACAAAGTATTCAGGTACCCAGACAGAGAAGAATCTGGAAACAGCATTCGCTGGTGAGAGTCAGGCACGCAACAAGTACACTTATTTCGCTTCAAAGGCAAAGAAGGAAGGTTTTGAGCAGATTGCAGCAATTTTCCTCCACACAGCCGACAACGAGAAGGAGCATGCAAAGATGTGGTTCAAGGAATTGAACGGTATTGGTTCAACAGCCGAGAATCTTGCAGCAGCTGCAGCAGGCGAGAACTTTGAGTGGACAGATATGTACGAAGGTTTTGCAAAGACAGCCGAAGAGGAAGGTTTTGCAGAACTCGCTGAGAAATTCCGCCTTGTAGCAGCAATCGAAAAGCGTCACGAAGAGCGCTATCGTGCTCTCCTCCACAATGTAGAGGCACAGGAAGTGTTCAAGAAGAGTGAGGTTAAGGTATGGGAATGCCGTAACTGCGGTCATATCGTAGTTGGTACAGAGGCACCAGAACTTTGTCCTACTTGCGCACATCCTCAGGCTTACTTTGAGGTAGTTGCTGACAACTATTAATTCCGACTTTACAGTAAATCAATCGACATAGTTATCTATTAAAAGATTGTATTTCAGAAAAACAACGGATAATTAGCATTTTAATCTGTGGGCAGAATCAGGCAACGACTTGATTCTGCCTTTTCTTGTTGCTTGGTTAAAATTGCTTAAATTGTGAGATGATAAGTTTATTATTGTTGTAAAAACAATTACCTTTGCAAACGATTATGCAAGGCATAGTCAAAAGTTTTCTGTTTCCCTTTGGTTTGGGGAGAAATAAAAGTAATAAATGGTTTATCAAGTGAAGGGATGGCTTGTGAAAGTCTCCCTTCCTTTTGACCAAAAGAAAATCTCTCTTATAAACCAATTACTTACAATCTACAGTCTTTCGGCAATGTCCGTTAGACAAGCCTATCTTAAACTAAAAGAACAAAACCTTAAAGTAATTATTATCTCTGGGGCGGTACTTCGGTGCTGCCCTTTTTGTTTTACTTTACCTTTCTTGACAGCGAATTTTGCCCAAATTTCCCGCCAAAGTCATTTTTTTATAATGTAAAAATTGAATTAATATCAAAATTGAACCTATTCTTATAAAAACAGAGTCAAACAATTCAGTTTAGTATTTCAGTTTTTTGTTTCTTTTAAGAATATTTGTACTTTTGCATATATAAATCGCAACCTAAATCAATGTAACGACTAAAAAAGTAGTGGGCTTAACAAGAATCAAAAACCAAAATTAAAAAATATGATGAAATTTACAAGAAAAGGAAGATGGCTGGCAGCAATTCTTGCAGTTGCTATTACCATCCCATTGGCTTCATGTAGTTCGGAGGAGAATTCAGCTCCGAGTTACGATCCAAGCAAACCAATTGTTTGTGAAAGTTTCAGTCCTACCGGTGGTCCTATTTCCACACAGGTAATTCTTACAGGACAGAACTTCGGCTCTGATGTTTCGGCTGTAAAGGTTTTTTTCAACGAAAAAGAAGCGCCTGTCATTGGAGTAAACGATGACCATATGTTGGTTCTTGCTCCTCGTCTCCCTGGTGAGAATGTTGTCATCAAGGTAGTAATCGGTAATCAGGAAGCTTGTTTCGGTGAGTATTTCGATTATCAGATTCAGACCAACATCTCTACAATCTGTGGTGGAGACGCAAGTGCTACAACCGATCCTGTAGGTACTGTTTCTCTTGCCGAGGCCCAGTTCAAGCATAGCATCAGTGACTGTATTCAGTGCGACCGTCGTGGAAACATCTTCTTTGGTTTCAATGGCGATAACAGCGATCATATCCGTTATGTTGCTAATACCACAGCAGATAAGTTGAAGGTAATCGACAATCCAGGTGTATTCCTCACAGTCCCTATTGTTGTCTATCACCCAGTAAAGGACCGTGTCTATCACATGCAGGCGAATATTGCCAACAGCGAATTCTGGTGGTATGATCAAGATAATGACTTTGTACAGATGGACAAGTCGTCAGTAAGTTGGGATGATATGGATTTTGTTCCTTCAGGAATGGCCGCTTGGGCAGCTCGTCGTACAGCAGCATACAACTGGAGTGATGGAATGTTCTATACTCGTGGTTATGGCGGTTACCTTATTCGTTTTGATCCAGAGACAGCAATGGGTCAGAACCTTACTTATGTTTTTGCATCTGCCCCAGGCATCGGTACAACCAATGGTAGCACCTACGGTTCGGTATTCGACAAGGAAACTCCAAACATCATGTACTTCAGCAATGACGATACACATTGTATATATCGTCTTGATGTTTCTTCAGGTTCATGCACTGTTCTTACAGGTACATCCGGAACTTCAGGCTATATGGACGGTCCTCTCAAGCAGGCACAGTTCAACTCGCCTCATCAGATGTGTATTGACAGTGAAAACAATATTTATGTAACCGACACAAATAACCATTGCATCCGCAAGATCAACCTCAAGACAGGTTTCGTATCAACAGTGGCTGGTATCCCACAGTCTTCTGGTTATGTGAACGGTACAAGCGAATCGGCAAAGTTCAACAAGCCTGTCGGTCTCTGCATTGACCAGAATGATATTCTCTTTGTAGGCGACAGCGAGAACCATGCAATTCGTCGTGTGGCTATTGAATAAGGTATAATCATAAATAAGAAGTAAAATATGAACCGTATATATTTATCATTACTGTTTGTCCTTGCGCTGCTGTTGCCTCAGAATGTGGTAATGGCACAGGACAAGTCAACTTTCGCTGTAGTCGGTGATGTTGTTGACCAAAACGGTGAGCCAATCATCGGTGCTTATGTAACTATCAAGGATAAACCAGGTGTAGGTGCAGTAACCGATATTGATGGTAGATTCAACATCAAAGTTTCGATGTATGATCAGATTTCTGTAACCTATGTGGGTTATGAAGCATATAACCATCGTTTCACAAAGAAAGAAGATTACTTGAAGATTACTCTTCAGGAGAATACAAATGATGTTGACGAAGTTGTAGTTGTAGGTATGGGTACCCAGCGTAAGGTCTCTGTGGCAGGTGCTATCACCACCATAGACCCAGGACAGTTGGAGCGCCCTGCTACCAATATCGTTAACACTCTTGCTGGTCGAGTAGCCGGTGTCATTGGTGTTCAGTCATCAGGTGAGCCTGGAAAGAATATCTCGGAGTTCTGGGTTCGTGGTATCGGAACATTCGGCGCTAATTCTTCTGCTCTTGTCCTCATTGATGGTCTTGAGGGTAGTCTCTCACAGGTTGAGGCTGCCGATGTAGAGAGCTTCTCGGTGTTGAAGGATGCCTCTGCTACTGCTATCTATGGTAGCCGTGGTGCTAATGGTGTTGTTATTGTGACAACAAAGCGTGGTCTTGAGCAGAAACTTCGTGTTACTGCCCGTGCCAACATGACAATCTCACAACTCAAGCGTCTTCCAGAGTATCTGAATGCTACACAGTATGCAGAACTTGCAAATGAGGCTGCAGCAGCATCAAGCATGAATCCAATCTACTCGCAGACAGATATGGATATCATCCGTTATGGTCTTGACAGCGACCTTTATCCAAATGTCAACTGGCAGGACGAGCTCTTGAAGACTACTTCAATGCAGAAGACTTACTTTGTTAGTGCTCAGGGTGGTGGATCTATTGCTCGTTACTATGCATCACTTGGTATGTCGAACGAAGAGTCGGCTTATAAGATGGCCTCAGACTCGCCTTATAAGGATGGTGTAGGTTATAACACTTATAACTATCGTATGAACCTTGATATCAACCTCACAAAGTCAACAAAGGTTTATATCGGTGCAACATCTTATCTCTCTGTAAACAAGCGCCCTTCAATGGGTAAAGGTTATAGCAATACAAGTATGACCGACTGGATTTGGAGTTCGCAGGCAAAAACAACCCCTCTCCGTTATCCTCTCCGCTATTCAAACGGATATCTCCCAGCATCTGATGACGGTGATGATATCTCGCCATATGTATTGCTCAACTACACTGGTACAACAAAGCAGCAGAATTTCCGCAACCTCGTAACTTTGGCTGTAGAGCAGGACTTCTCTTTCATTACCAAAGGTCTTACTGCAAAGATGCAAGGTTCGCTCGATACTAAGTCTCTCCTCGGTGAAAGCCGTTACCAGATGCCTGCACTCTATCTGGCTACAGGTCGTAACAGCCAGGGTGACCTCCTCCTTTCTCAGCGTGTGAACCGCGTTTCTGTAGGATATAGTTCTGCAGCTTCGACATGGCGTAAGCTCTATTTCGATGCAAATGTCAACTATAACCGCAAGTTTGATGAGCATTCAATTGGTGCCCTCCTTTACTACTATATGCAGGATGAGATGTCAACAGGTGCATCTTCAAGTATGAGCGCCATTCCACGCCGTTATCAGAGCCTCTCTGGTCGTATCAACTACGGTTACAAGGATACATACTTCATTGATGCAAACTTCGGTTACACAGGCTCGGAGAACTTCCAACCGGGTCGCCAGTATGGTTTCTTCCCATCAATGGCGTTGGCTTGGATTCCTACTCAGTATAAGTTCGTTCAGGATGCACTCCCTTGGCTTTCATTCCTCAAACTCCGTGGTTCTTACGGTATTGTAGGTAACGACCAGATTGCATCAAGCCGTTTCCCTTATCTCACACTTATCAGCGAGTCTACCACTGGCGTAGGTGTTTGGGGCGGTCGTGGTTCGCTGACAGAAAGTCAGGTAGGTGCCGACAACCTTGTTTGGGAGAAGGCAAAGAAGATGGACTTCGGTATGGATCTCCATCTCTTCAAAGATAAGTTCACTGTAACTCTCGACTACTTCCTTGATCTTCGTGAGTCTATCTTCCAGCAGCGTACTCAGGTTCCTTCGTATGTAGGTCTTGTTTCAATGCCTTATGGTAATGTAGGTAGCATGAA
This sequence comes from Prevotellaceae bacterium UBA1726, assembly GCA_002316005.1. Taxonomy (GTDB): domain Bacteria; phylum Bacteroidota; class Bacteroidia; order Bacteroidales; family Bacteroidaceae; genus Prevotella. The sequence goes on from DCIM01000029.1 coordinate 24,643, forward strand.
GTCATGGGGTGGTGATGGTAACTTCGAGTACTTCCAGAAGATTGGCAAGAGCCTCAATCTCACATTCCGTGGAAACTTCACTCTCTCAAAGAATAAGATTATCAACTGGGAGGAAGCTCGTCAGCCTTACGAATATCTCGAGCGTAATGGTTTTGCCAACAATGTGCAGCGTGGTTACATCGCCCTTGGTTTGTTCAAGGACCAGGAAGAAATTGATATGAGCCCTTCACAGTTTGGTACTCTACGCCCGGGCGATATAAAATATAAAGATGTGAATGGTGACGGTAAGATTAACTCCGATGATAAGGTACCATTGTTTGCTTACTCAGGAGTACCTCAGTTCATGTACGGATTTGGTTTCTCAGCAGAGTACAAGGGTTGGACATTGAATGTTCTCTTCAAGGGTACAGGTCATAACTACTTCCTCTATGGTGGTGGAGATGGAAACAACTTCGCAGGTTATATGCCATTCTACTCTGGTTCGGCAGGAAATGTCCTTTCGTTGGTTTACAATCAGGAGAACCGCTGGACATCAGCAGAATACTCAGGCGATCCTTCAACAGAGAATCCTAATGCTCGATTCCCTCGTCTTTATTACGGAACAAATACCAATAACACAAAACCTTCTACATTCTGGATGGGCGATGCTCGCTACCTCCGTTTGCAGGAAGTAAGTGTCAACTATCGTTGGAAGCACTCTTACCTCAGCAAGGTAGGTCTTTCTTCTGTCGATATTCAGCTCATGTGTGAGAACCTCGGTGTTTGGGATAGCGTTAAAATATATGACCCAGAGCAGGCAACTTCTTGTGGTAAGGCTTATCCAATCCCAGGCCGCTACTCTCTCCAGTTGCAACTCAACTTCTAATGAAGGAAAAATGGTTTACTCCAATTAAATAAAGATAAAGCAAATGAAAAGATTTATATATATTGCAATTGTAGTTTTCACAGCCCTTTCCTTTGGAGGTTGTAAGGACTATTTGAATGTAGACAGTTACTTTGCTGATACATTTCCTGAGGATTCAATCTTTGCCTCACAGGTGAACATTGAGCGCTATTACAATGGTGCAACTGCTCTTCTCCCTACAGAAGGTATGCTTTGGCATTATGGAAGCACTCCTGGTGTTACAGGTTCTGATGAAGCAGTATCATGTGGTACTTGGAACGGAGGTTTCCTCGATATTCAGTTCTCTGGAACACAGTTGACACTTGATAAGATTAAAGCAGACGACATGGCAGGATGGTCATGGAACTTCAATATGTGGCCAGAGTGCTATAAGATTATCCGTAAGTGCAACACTATTCTTCCTCATATCAACGATGTTCCTGACATGAACTCATTCCGTAAGATGGAGTTCCGCTCAGAGGTACGCTTCCTCCGTGCTTATGCTTACTATTGGATGCTTCGTAATCAGGGACCTATGATTCTCCTCGGCGATGAACTCCTTTCAAGTAATGAGAGTGCAGAGTACTATGAGAATGTTCGTTCTACAATGGATGAATGTGTTGACTATATCTGTACAGAGTTTGAGGAAGCAGCAGAAAATCTTCCTTTGGATCGTTCTGTTGATATGCTCGCTGCTCCAACCAAGGGTGCTGCGTTAGCACTTAGTGCTCGTATCCGTCTTGCTGCAGCAAGTCCTCTTTGGAATGGTGGTGAGGCTGCTCGCCGTTACTTCAGCGATTGGAAGCGTTCTTCTGATGGTGTGTTCTATGTTTCTCAGACTTACGATGAAGAAAAGTGGGCAAAGGCTGCCGCTGCAGCAAAGAAGGTTATGGACCTTGGCATCTACGACCTCTATACAGTTGAGGCTGACCAGTACACAGCAGAACTTCCTGCAAATGTACCTCATGAGAACTATCCAAATGGTGCTGGTGGCATCGATCCTTATCGTTCTTATTCAGAGCAGTTCACAGGCGAGGCTGTTGCTGCTACAAACAAGGAACTTATCTGGGGAACAACATCAGGTGTAGGCGGTCATCTCAGTTGGATATTCCCTCTCACACTTGGTGGTAGCAGTTGTGTAAGCGTTCCACAGCGAATGGTTGATTACTATTACATGGTTGACGGAAAGGATATCAAGAATGCTTCTAAGGAGTATCCTTACAATAATCGTCCTTATGATCGCACTTGCATTGTTCAGCAGGATAAGATTCTCTCAAAGAACTACACTCTCAAGGCTGGCACATATGCCGCTTACGAGAACCGCGAACCTCGTTTCTATGCAAACATCGGTTTCTCTGGCCGTTTCTGGTATATGACTTCTGCAAGTTCTGATACAGGTAAGCATGACCTTCAGGTTTTCTATCATAAGGGAGGTAACTGCGGTATGACTTCTGCAACAAATAATGTTTATAACATTACTGGTTACACAGGAACAAAGTATGTACACCCTACAGATGCTTGTACTGGTAACTCTGCCCGCACAATCACCAAGACATTCCCAATCATCCGCTATGCAGAGATTCTTCTCTCTTATGCAGAGGCTCTCAACCATCTCACAAAGGAATGGAATATTGACGGCATAAAGGTGAGCCGCGATACAGAGGCTATCAAGAAGGCATTCAATCTTGTTCGTTATCGTGCTGGTCTTCCTGGACTTACCGATGAAGAACTCGCTACAGAGGCTTCATTCGAGCAGGTAGTGGAGCGTGAGCGTACAATCGAACTCTTCCACGAAGGTCGTCGCTACTACGATGTTCGTCGTTGGGGTATCGTTGAAGATCTTGAGAAAGAACCTCTTCAGGGTCTCAATGTAAATGTATCTGAGTGGGCAGGTTTCTATCAGCCAACAATCATTCAGTATTCAACCATCCGTGAGCGTGTATTCAAACCTAAAATGGTTCTCTTGCCTTTGGCACTTGATGAACTCCGTAAGGTTCCTACACTTGACCAGAACCCTGGATGGGAAAAGTAATTTTAAGTCTTACCTGATACAAAAAATAAGAATAGAATTATGAATAAGTATATGAAGAAGATTCAGGCGGCATCGCTCGTAGTCATTGCAATGGCTGCACTCACAGCATGCGAGACCACCTTCTATGACGAGGAACAATATCGCAAGGAGATTTATATCGTAAGCGATGACAACAATATGTTTGGTCAAGAGTATAGTTTTGACGACAATTCTGTTGGCTATATCTCTATCTATGCAGGTGGCACTACACCAATAGAAAAAGATGTCCAGGTTGAACTCGAGGTTTATTCTGACTATCTCCGTCAGTACAACCAGCGCGTTTATGGCGACAACTATGCTTCTTACGCTCAGGAGCTCGATCCAGAGGACTACACCTTTGAGAGTATGACAGCTACACTAAAGGCAGGTTCTGAGAATCCATATGTAATGCTTCCTGTAAAGGTTAATGTGAAGAAACTCCTTACACAAGAGAAGTATTATATTCCTCTCCGAATCAAGTCTGTTTCTGACTATATGATTTCTACAAAGAAGCGTGAGGTTCTCTATCGTGTGTATATCAAGAACGATTATGCCACAACAAAGACAACCACTTACTATTCTATGCAGGGAACAGAGCAACAGAAGACTTACAGCGGAGGCGAATGGGTTGACTATGACGCACTCCAGCCTGTAAACTCAACAAAGGTGTTCACTCCAATCTCAGAGCGAAGCATCCGTATGCTTCCTGGTACAAGTTACAGTACAGACAACACTGTTGTGACAAACCAGTCGTTGACGGTTACTGTCCACCCTGATGAGTGGATTGATGTTCCTGTTTATGTGGAGGGCCTTCCTACAGGCGAGTTCATTAAGCGTCAGAAGGTGACTCTTGCTACATGGATAGAGTCAAGTAGCTCTGTTGTTGTGGAGGATGTTGAAGATCAGCTCAACTATTATGATCCTGAGACACAGACATTCACTCTCAACTATCGTTATATGCTCCCAGGTGGAAACTGGCACTTTATGAACGAGGTTCTCAAACCTCTTAGTATCACCAACAAATAATCATGGTTATTATGAAAGCAAAAAAACAATACTTGCTCATGGCTCTTGCGCTCATGGGTACTCTGACAGCCTGCAACGACTATGATCCTGTTGCTATTGGTTACGAAGAGGTAGAGACAACACCATCGTCTACAATAGCCGATCGCCCAGACCTTGACCCTTCATGGTTGATGTCTGAGGTAATCAATATCGGTCAGCACGATAATAATGTGTTCGTTTATAACGATAATCTTCTCAATAGTGTCTTTGCCCAGAATCTCGGTTGGACCGGTGGTGATGTGCAGAGTTCTGTAAAGATGGATGATGGCAATATCCTTTTCGTTGTCCGTGATGCCTACTATGGTGTTGTAGATGCAGCGACACGCGCTCGTCTTAGCGGTAATATCGTTCGCAATTCAATGCTCATCCTCAAGACCGATGGTGGCAATGTAAGCAATCCAAAGGCAGAAAACCTCATCAACCTCAATAAATATGTTCAAACCACTGACCCTTCAGCTTCTGGCTATTATGAAGGCGTTCCTTTCATGACTCATGCAAAGTCGCAGTATCACTACTGGCCTGGTGTTGCTACAGATTACAATGGACAGATCCAGGTTCAGATGATTGCTTACCGTACAACACTACAGCGTCGTGATGCTTCTGATATCATTACTTATAGCAAGAATGGTTCTGTTGGTGAGGATTATCTTCAGGAGGTTGAAAAGAAGACTGCCTTCACAAACTATATTGCATACGATGATTGCCTCCTCAAGGACAATGATGGCCATAACTACCTCTATTGTGCTTATCAGCTCACTGGTGTGAATGGAGTCCTCGTGGCTCGTACGGCTTCTCATGATCTCAACTCAGAGTGGGAGTTCATGCTTATCAATACCAATGGTGAGCAGGAGTGGTCGAAGACAATTCCTACTGCAACGGCAACATCTGCCAGTGAAGAGGCGCTCCGTTCAAATATGTTGGCCGACAATGGTTCTTGTCAGCATCCACAGGTATTCAAGAATGGCGATTGGTACTATCTTGTTGCACAGTCTTATAGCAACAAGGCAGATGTCCGCATCTGGCGTTCTAAGACAGCCTATGGTCCATTCTCTGAACCAAAGACACTTTGTGTAATTCCTGAGTATGTTCAGAAGGCAGGCAACAAGTACTACAACTCACTCACTCGTGTGGCACTTCATCCTTCACTCTCTCGTAGTGGCGAGCTCGTGCTTTCTACATCCCAGACTGCTAATGCCGATGCAGATAATTTCACATTTGTAGGAAGTGCCGACTATTGTCGTCCTTATTTCTACAGAATATACAATTGGGAGCATTTATTTGCAGAATAATCCCAACGGTTGATTGGTTATTAAATTGTGAAGACTGCTGTGCCAACCTTGGTGCAGCAGTCTTTTTTATACCAAAATAAATTAATTTATTTGGTTATCTCGCTCGTTTGTAGTAACTTTGCACCCAAATTTGTAAAAAAGAGAAATGGAATACAATTTTAGAGACATCGAAAAGAAGTGGCAGAAGGCTTGGGTAGAGAACAAGACCTATCATGTCACAGAGAACAACGACAAGAAGAAATTCTATGTACTCAACATGTTCCCTTACCCATCAGGTGCGGGTCTTCATGTTGGTCACCCACTCGGCTATATCGCCAGTGATATCTATGCTCGCTTCAAGCGACTCCAGGGCTACAATGTGCTCAATCCAATGGGTTACGATGCTTACGGTCTTCCTGCAGAGCAGTATGCTATCCAGACAGGACAGCATCCAGAGGTAACAACAAACGCAAACATCGCTCGCTATCGTGAGCAGTTGGACAAAATCGGTTTCTGTTTCGACTGGGATCGCGAGGTTCGCACATGTGCTCCAGACTACTATCATTGGACACAGTGGGCATTCCAGAAGATGTTCAACTCTTATTTCTGCGTTTCTTGCCAGAAGGCACAGCCAATTGAGCAACTCGTTGCACACTTCGAGGAGAAGGGTACAGAAGGTTTGAATGTGGCTTGCTCAGAGGAACTCTCATTCACTGCTGACGAATGGAAGGCAATGGACGAGAAGCAAAAGTCGGATGTTCTCATGAACTACCGTATTGCTTTCATGGGCGAGACAATGGTAAACTGGTGTGCAGGTCTTGGTACAGTGCTTGCCAACGATGAGGTTGTTGATGGCGTGAGTGTTCGTGGCGGTTTCCCTGTAGAGCAGAAGAAGATGCGCCAGTGGTGCCTTCGTGTTTCTGCCTACTCACAGCGTCTGCTCGACGGACTTGAGACAATTCAGTGGAGTGACTCAATCAAAGAGACACAGAAGAACTGGATTGGCCGTTCTGAGGGTACAGAGGTGCTGATTAAGGTTGCCGACAGCGATGTTGACTTCACCATCTTCACCACTCGTGCAGATACAATGTTCGGTGTTACATTCTTCGTTCTTGCTCCAGAGTCTGAACTCGTTGATTTGGTTACAACTGCCGATCAGCGCGAGGCTGTTGACGAATATGTGAAGTATGTAAAGGGTCGTACAGAGCGTGAGCGTATGATTGACCACACCGTTACTGGTGTCTTCTCTGGTGCTTACGGTATCAACCCAATCACAGGCGACAAGTGTCCTATCTATATTTCTGAGTATGTACTCGCAGGCTATGGTACAGGTGCTATTATGGCTGTACCTGCTCACGATTCCCGCGACTATGCTTTCGCTAAGCATTTCAATCTCCCTATCATCCCACTCGTTGAGGGTGCAGATGTTTCAGAGGAGAGTTACGATGCAAAGGAAGGTATCGTGATGAACTCACCACGCGCTGAGGCTCCTGCTGTTTTATATGATGGTGAATCACTCAACCTCAACGGCAAGACCATCAAGGAGGCTATTGCTGCAACAAAGGTATTCGTCAAGGCACATAATCTTGGTCGTGTGAAGGTGAACTATCGTCTTCGCGATGCCATCTTCTCTCGTCAGCGTTATTGGGGCGAGCCATTCCCTGTATATTACAAGAATGGTGTTCCTACAATGATTCCAGAGGAGTGCTTGCCAGTGGAGTTGCCACAGGTTGATAAGTTCCTCCCAACAGAGACAGGCGAACCACCACTCGGCAATGCTCAGGTTTGGGCTTGGGATGAAGTAAACCGTAAGATTGTTGACAAGGCTCTCATCGATGAGAAGACAATCTTCCCAATCGAACTTTACACAATGCCTGGTTTTGCGGGTTCTTCGGCTTACTATCTCCGTTATATGGACCCAACAAACGGCAATGCCCTCATCTCTGAGGAGGCTTCTGCTTACTGGCAGAATGTTGACCTCTATGTAGGTGGTTCAGAGCATGCAACAGGTCACCTCATCTATTCTCGTTTCTGGAACAAGTTCCTCTTCGACCTTGGTGTTTCAAAGAAGGAAGAGCCATTCCAGAAGTTGGTTAACCAGGGAATGATTCAGGGCCGTTCAAACTTCGTTTATCGTATTCAGGGAACAAACACCTTCGTTTCTCTTAACCTGAAGGATCAGTACGAGGTTACTCCAATTCATGTTGATGTAAACATCGTGAAGAACGACATTCTTGATGTTGAGGCATTCAAGGCTTGGCGTCCTGAGTATAATGATGCAGAGTTCGTTCTTGAGGACGGACAGTATAAGTGCGGTTGGGCTATCGAGAAGATGTCTAAGTCAATGTTCAATGTTGTTAACCCAGATATGATTGTCGAGAACTATGGTGCTGACACTCTCCGTCTTTACGAGATGTTCCTCGGTCCTGTTGAGCAGTCAAAGCCTTGGGATACAAATGGTATTGATGGTTGCCACCGCTTCCTGAAGAAGTTCTGGGGTCTCTTCTGGGACCGTGACGACAACTTCACTGTTGATGCTTCTGAGCCAACAGCAGATAACCTCAAGTCACTCCACAAACTCATCAAGAAGGTGACAGCCGACATTGAGGCATTCTCTTACAATACTTCTATTTCTGCCTTCATGGTTGCTACAACCGAGTTGGCTCAGCAGAAGTGCCACTCACGCCAGATTCTCGAACCACTCGTAACACTCATTGCTCCTTTTGCTCCACATATCGCAGAGGAACTCTGGACTAACCTCGGCAACGAGACAAGTGTTTGTGACTCTGCATGGCCTGAGTTCAACGAGAAGTTCCTTGTCGAGAGCACAGTGAAGATGCCTGTTCAGTTCAACGGTAAGGTTCGTTTCACACTCGATGTTCCTGCTGATGCCGATAAGGACGCTATTGCAGATATGGCAAAGAATTCTCCAATGGCGGCAAAGCATCTCGAGGGCAAGGAGATTGTGAAACTCGTTGTTGTTCCTGGTCGTATCATCAACTTCGTTGTGAAGTAAGACAATAAGAAATACAAATACATTATGAGAGAGAGTTTGGTGGACAATGCAGTCTGCCAAACTCTGTTTTTTTTCAAGTTATGATAAAATACTTCAAAGAAAAAGTCAACGAGAATGTCCTTACCACCGTTGCCGACTATGTCATCATCACTCTCGGTTTGGCAATCTACGCCTTTGGTTGGGGATTCTTCCTCCTGCCTTACAAGATGGTGTCTGGTGGTGTGACGGGTATTGCAGCGTTGGTGTTCTATGCCACTGGCATTCAGATTAGTTACACCTATTTCATCATCAACTTCGCCCTTCTCGTTGTGGCGTTGAAGGTGTTGGGATTCCGATTCATGGTGAAGACCATCTATGCCATCTTTGCTTTGTCTCTGTTCCTCGAGATAATGCAGAACATTGTGACACAGCCTGATGGTACGATGTATCAGATTCTTGGCCCTAACGAGGATTTTATGTCGGTTATTCTTGGTGCCATCTTCTCGGGTGTGGCTTTGGCGATAGTATTCCTGCGAAACGGTTCTACGGGTGGTACTGATATCGTGGCGGCTGTAGTGAACCACTATCGCGACATCTCGCTCGGACGAGTGCTTATCTTCGTAGATTTGTGTATCATCATGTCTTCATACACCATCTTCGAGGACTGGCGAAAGATAGTGTTCGGTCTTGTGCTGATGGTTCTTGAGAACTTCACTCTCGACTATGTGATGAACTCCCGCCGAGAGTCTGTGCAGTTTCTCATCTTCTCGCGAAAGAGCAAGGATATCGCCCACGAGATTGGTACAAAGATGCAGAGAGGTATTACCATTCTCGATGGCCATGGCTGGTATTCTGGTCGTGAGATGCAGGTGCTTTGTATTCTTGCCAAGAAGCGTGAGTCGGTGATGATGCTTCGTATCATCAAGCGCATCGACCCACAGGCGTTCGTTTCTGTAGGTGCTGTTAGTGGTGTCTATGGTGAAGGCTTCGACCCAATCAAAGCCAAGCCACAGGAAAGAGAGTTGGATAAGATAGAACTTAAGTAAGGTTTCAAGTTTCAGGTTTCAGTAAACATAAATAATCCCCGCAAAATTTGCGGGGATTATTTATTAGTCATCCATCAGTTTGCGATAGCGTCCTTTCTTTATCTCCTCACCATTACCGAGGCGGCGGGCCTTGTTGATTTCGTATTCAGAATAGTCGCCTTCGAAGAAGAACACTTCTCCGTTGCCCTCAAAGGCAAGGATGTGAGTACAGATACGGTCGAGGAACCAACGGTCGTGGCTGATTACCACAGCACAACCGGCAAAGCCCTCCAGACCTTCCTCCAACGCACGCAATGTGTTAACATCGATATCGTTGGTAGGCTCATCGAGCAACAGCACATTACCCTCCTGCTTCAAAGCCATAGCCAACTGCAAGCGGTTGCGCTCACCACCCGAGAGAACGCCACAGAGTTTGCCCTGGTCGTTGCCCGAGAAGTTAAATCTACTAAGGTACGCGCGCGCATTAATATCACGTCCGCCCATACGCAAGGTCTCGTTGCCTTGTGACACAACCTCATATACGGTCTTTGTTGGGTCGATGTCCTTATGCTGCTGGTCAACATATGCCAACTTCACAGTCTCGCCTACCTCGAATGTACCGCCATCGGCAGTCTCAAGTCCCATGATAAGGCGGAAAAGGGTTGTCTTACCCGCTCCGTTTGGTCCAATAACACCAACGATGCCGTTAGGAGGGAGCATGAAGTTGAGGTCGTTGAAGAGAGTTTTCTCGCCGAATGCCTTTGCCACATGCTGTGCCTCAATAACCTTATTACCCAGACGAGGTCCGTTAGGAATGAAGATTTCGAGTTTCTCCTCACGTTCCTTCTGCTCCTGGTTCAACATTGCATCGTAAGAGTTCAGACGAGCCTTACCCTTAGCCTGACGAGCCTTAGGAGCCATACGAATCCACTCCAACTCGCGAGCGAGAGCCTTCTGGCGCTTGCTTGCAGTCTTCTCCTCCTGAGCCATACGAGTGGTCTTCTGATCGAGCCATGAAGAGTAGTTGCCCTTCCAAGGAATACCCTCACCGCGGTCAAGTTCAAGAATCCACTCTGATACATCATCAAGGAAGTAACGGTCGTGGGTTACAGCGATTACAGTACCCTCGTACTGCTGCAGGTGCTGCTCCAACCAGTCGATTGACTCAGCGTCAAGGTGGTTGGTAGGCTCATCGAGGAGCAATACATCAGGCTTCTGCAACAGAAGGCGGCACAAAGCCACACGGCGGCGCTCACCACCCGAGAGGTTTGTCACTGGCCAACTGCCGTCTGGACAACGAAGAGCAGCCATCGCGCGCTCCAGTTTTGAGTCCATGTTCCAAGCATCTGTTGCATCAATGATGTCCTGAACCTCAGCCTGACGCTGCATCAGTTTGTCCATCTTGTCAGGGTCGCCATAGTACTCCTCCAAGCCGAACTTCTCGTTTATCTCGTCATATTCCTTCAGTGCGTCGTACACATACTGCACACCCTCCATCACATTCTCCTTCACGGTCTTCTCCTCGTTCAGCGGAGGGTCCTGAGGCAGATAGCCCACGCTGTAGCCAGGACTCCACACCACATCGCCCTGAGTTGGTTGCTCAAGACCAGCGATGATTTTCATGAGAGTTGACTTACCAGCACCGTTGAGACCAACGATACCGATTTTTGCACCATAGAAGAACGAGAGGTAGATGTTCTTCAGTATCTGCTTCTGATTCTGTGGGATAATCTTCGACACACCCACCATTGAGAAAATAATCTTCTTATCGTCTACTGTAGCCATAAAAATAAATGATTTTTGTTGTTTTGCAAATTTACGAATAAAAAGGCGAAAAACCAAATTGTTGCCAAAGAAACCGAAAAGAAATAAATCAGCACATTGTTCAGTGATTTTCATTCCTATTGAATGAAGCGATCATTTCAGTGGAATGACCTTCTCATTTCAGCGTAATGACCTCGTCATTTCACTGAAATCATCTCCACTGCAAGCAGAGAGGTTGTGATTTGTTTGGTATTTTTACTTTTCCTCAAAGAGCAACGATGTGACTTTAATAGGTAAAAAGACGATTTTTCTGCAACACCGAAAATTATAACCTCCACAAAACCAATGATTTATGTTTTTGGATGTTGCAATGTTGCAGTGTTGCAGTGTTGCATTTAGAGTCCTACAACTACATACTTCTGCAGGTGAGACTCGCTGATGTAAAACAAAATGATAATTCCTAATACCTATTATAATATATAATATAATATATATATATAGTATATAGAATATATGGATAGGTAAATTCTTGAAAAATGCTTTACAATTCCCCTGATGGCGGTTGAGAGTATGCAGTCAGAGCATACTAAATGCAACACTGCAACACTGCAACATTGCAACAATTATAATAGCAAAATCTTAAAAATCAATGGTTTAGATGTTGCAGCAGACCGCAAAATGATGATAATTGAGCAATGTGGAAATAATGCCAGTGAGTAAAAACAATTAACAAACCGGCAAAATCAACGCTGCAAGGCCCCAATGAACTGACCCCAAAAAGTTAGA
>DCIM01000034.1:0-581 GCA_002316005.1 Prevotellaceae bacterium UBA1726
TTCTTAAACATATTATCTTCAGTTTAGCACGAGAGGCAGGAATCGAACCCACATTGACGGTTTTGGAGACCGCTCTCCTACCATTGGAGGACTCTCGTAAGAATTCCCGACCCGAAGGCCGGGAATCGTATCTGATTTTTAAAACTTCAGAGTGTTTGGTAACTGAGGATTAGTCCTCGTATACCTCTGTGATCTGACCAGAACCTACTGTACGACCACCCTCACGGATAGCGAAGCGGAGACCCTGGTTGAGAGCTACAGCGTAGATAAGCTCTACTGTGATCTCAACGTTATCACCAGGCATTACCATCTCTACACCTGCAGGGAGAGAGATCTCACCTGTACAGTCCATTGTGCGGAGATAGAACTGTGGACGATACTTGTTACCGAATGGAGTGTGACGACCACCCTCTTCCTTCTTCAGAACGTAGATAGAAGCCTTGAACTTCTTGTAAGGCTTGATCTGTCCTGGGTGACAGAGGACCATACCACGCTTAACCTCGTTCTTATCGATACCACGGAGGAGGAGACCTACGTTATCACCAGCCTGACCCTCATCGAGGAGCTTACGGAACATCTCA
>DCIM01000034.1:722-1085 GCA_002316005.1 Prevotellaceae bacterium UBA1726
AACTGGCATAAGGAATGGCTTATCAGTTGCACGTGGAGGCTCCTGGATCCATGTATCGCAAGCGTTCATGAGTTCCATTACCTTCTCCTGCCACTTCTCTACCTCATTAAGAGCACCGAGAGCAGAACCACGGATGATAGGAGTGTCCTCCTCATACTCGTACTGAGTAAGGATTTCAACAACCTCCATCTCAACGAGCTCGAGCATTTCCTCATCGTCAACCATATCACACTTGTTGAGGAATACAACAAGACGAGGTACGTTTACCTGACGAGCGAGAAGTACGTGCTCACGTGTCTGTGGCATAGGACCATCAGTAGCAGCAACAACGAGGATAGCACCGTCCATCTGAGCAGCACCAGT
>DCIM01000034.1:1105-1316 GCA_002316005.1 Prevotellaceae bacterium UBA1726
TCTTTACATAGTCGGCGTGTCCAGGACAGTCAACGTGAGCATAGTGACGGTTAGCTGTCTCATACTCAACGTGAGCGGTGTTAATAGTGATACCACGCTCCTTCTCCTCAGGAGCATTATCAATCTGGTCGAAAGACTTAACCTCAGAAAGACCAGCCTTAGCAAGTGTAAGGGTGATAGCTGCGGTCAGAGTTGTCTTACCGTGGTCAAC
>DCIM01000034.1:1379-1897 GCA_002316005.1 Prevotellaceae bacterium UBA1726
CGTTTCTTTAGCCATTGCTTTATGTATTAAAAATTTATAATGTATATGCTTGTTAATAAATTCTGTCGGCTCTTCGAGCTGCTTCCGAGAGTTGAACTCGGGACCTCTTCCTTACCAAGGAAGCGCTCTACCACTGAGCTAAAGCAGCAGTCAGAGAGAGCGGAAAACGGGGCTCAAACCCGCGACCCCCAGCTTGGAAGGCTAGTGCTCTATCAACTGAGCTATTTCCGCATTTGCATCAAATTCACTTTAGTGAACTATCCGCGTTTTAGAGCCCCTGCGACATTCCTGTAGCAGAAACTCTCTTTGACAAAATCGCAGAACAACCCTTGTTTCACTTTGGCGTTGCACCTCCGTGTCACTCGGACGCTCTGCATCATTTTGTGTGGGCAGGGACGGATTCGAACCGCCGAAGCCGTGAAGCAACAGATTTACAGTCTGCCCGTTTTAACCACTTACCTACCTACCCGTGGATCCCACAAAACTCCTTTGCAGGAGAGCCTCTTGTCGGATTCGAA
>DCIM01000034.1:1970-50953 GCA_002316005.1 Prevotellaceae bacterium UBA1726
TTTGCAGCCGTTAGGCCTTGCATTTTAGGATGTTTCGTAAAACGGTTGCAAAGGTAGTCATTTATTTTGAAACCTCCAAATTTTTGCCGAACTTTTTTCGCTTTGAAGGTCTTTTTTGTCTTTTTTCGAAGGTTTCGCGCCTGTCACCAGACCTCTACACCTTATTTATATAGCACCTCTACTTTCTTGTTCTAAGATTCTACACCGGCCATCACTGACCATTACTTACTTTTTTCTTTAGATTGATCACCTTCATCATCACCTCGTGGATGGGCCTTCTCATAGACCTTTCTCAACTGCTCGAAAGTAGTATGAGTATATATCTCCGTTGTGGCTATACTCTCATGACCGAGCAACTTCTGTACACTCTCAAGACCGGAGTCGTTATTGAGCATTGCCGTTGCAAAGGTATGACGAAGCACATGAGGCGAGCGCTTTTTCAGTGTGCAGACCTTCGAGAGGTTCTCCTGCACTACTGAACGCACCTGAGCCGGAGTCATCCTCACTCCCTTGTCATTGACAAAGAGTGCATCAGATGTCGCATCGAGTTGTTCGTCGCGCTTAATCTGATAGTTGCGGATGACATCTGCGAGTTCCCTGCCGAAAGGAATTATCCGTTCCTTGTCGCGTTTTCCCAGAACCTTCAACTGACTTTCGCCATAGTTGACGGAGGAATTGTTAAGTCCCACCAATTCCGAGAGTCGGATACCCGTAGAGTAGAAGGTGAGGATAATGGCTCTCGCGCGTACATCTTTTATATTATTACTCCAGAAGTCCGCGTCGAGGAGTCTATCCATCTCCTCTTCTCTCAGATACTGAGGCAGAGGCTTCGCCTTCTTTGGCCCCTTGACCTGATAGACGGGATCGCGTTTTACCTTGTTGCGAGAGAGAGCAAAGCGGTAGAAGGTTCGCAGACTACTGAGTCTTCTATTTATCGAAGTTGCAGTATTGCCCTTGTCCATCATACTCTCCATCCATCCACGAACCACATCACTGTCAATCGTTTCCCAGGAGAGTTCCCCTTCACATGTCCCCGCGTAATCCACGAAGGTCCTCAGGTCCTTGCCGTAGCTTTCCACCGTACAGTCAGAACGACGAAGTTCGAACCTCAGATAGTCGAGGAATTCACTTATCAGTTTTTCCATCCTCGCAAAGCATTCGGCATTGTGCCAGGTTTTGTATCAATCTGTTAGTTTGTCAACAAGGCAGCGATTTACTCCTCGTTGTCACGAAGCTGCTGTACGTAGATAGCATGCTCCATCTTGAGACGCTTGATTACAGAAGGCTTGTTGTACTGCTGACGAGCGCGGAGCTCCTTAACAACACCTGTCTTCTCGAACTTACGCTTGAACTTCTTCAATGCGCGCTCGATGTTCTCACCGTCTTTAACTGGTACAATAATCATGTTTCTTTTATATTTTTAATAAATTAAACTTATGCTCTGCGACCCTGGAGTCACAAAAGCGGGTGCAAAGGTACTACTTTTTTGCGAATCTGGCAAATTTTAGGGCAATATAATTGAAAAAACATCACATTTTCCACTCCTCAACGAGGGAAACACGATGATTTTAGCCAAATGACGATCTCATTTCAATGGAATGACCGCATCATTTCAGTGGAATGAGGAGGTCATTTCAGCGGAATGATTTATGGAGATAAAAGTATGTACTCCTCCATATCAAAACTTCCTCAAAACCAGCAAGTTGCGAAGGTTTATGGAGGAATGGAGGAATTTTCAATCAGTTGGTTGTTTTTAGAAACACCGGAAATGGTTTCCCTTAAGGAAGAGCATCAATCTCAGGTGCTGTGTAGTTATCAATGCCCAGATTGAACTTCATCAATTCATCAAGATGATGACGAGGAGTAGGACAATCGGCAGGTAATGGAAGATGAGAGAACCACTGGAAATAGAGTAGACAAGCATCACGCCACCACCAAGCATCCTTTGCCTGACGCACGAAACGACTATGCTGACGCTCGTATTTATCAGCATCAATATATGGCCTTATGCTCTCCCAAATCTTAACAAACTCCTCAGCCTCACGCACACCCTGATCATATTTATGACAAAGGGCTTCCCACAAGGTTTCACCATTGTGCATACGATGATTCCACGAAACATGATGGAACCAGAGAAGAAGTTCCTCAGGGCAAGTATCAATATTCTCATATTGCGAACGCAAAGGTTCTGGATACTTGGAAATATTCCCCGAACCAGTGGCAATAGTTCTGTCAAAACCAATGCCTTCGCTATCGGCCTTGTGATAATAGCGAGGCAACCAGTCCTCACGCCAACCTTCATGATAACACCAAGGTTCAGGACCATAATGATGCCCGCCTGCAAAAATATGGTGCAATCCGAGTGGCATCATATAATTCACAACAGCCTCGTAAGAGCGAAGAAGAAGGTCAGTAACTGGTTTTACGAATCGCTCATCATCAGTGTAGTATTCGCGGAGGAAATCCTCTGCTATCTCGCGAGGTGACAAAGAAGGATCGTTAGCCAATTTTCCTGCAGCATACCAGTTGGCCATTGCAAGATCGTTGGCTGTCCAATTTGGACTATCACCTATGTTTGACACAGCTGCAACAGGGATTCGTGTACCATCAGGATTGAGCGGCAGAGAGTTAATTATCTCCTTCCACATTGGGGCAAGGAAACATGTCTGAATGCTGTTGCCCGTATATTCCTGTGTAGCCTGAATCTCAAGCATCATTGGAGTTTTCTTAAGCCCGAAGAACAAAGGAGAAAGTGGTTCGCGTGGCTGGAAGTCAATCGGCCCGTTCTTAATCTGTATTACCACATTATCAAGGAACTGTCCATCAAATCTCATAAACTCATCATATGCTTGAGATGCCCTGTCGCCACCTTTTGCAGAATAAACGAAAGCACGCCACATCACAATTCCGCCATGAGGTTTCAAAGCCCGAGCAAGCATATTTGCACCATCCACATGTGTACGACCATAGTCCATTGGGCCAGGTTCACCTTCGCTGTTTGCCTTTACAAGGAAGCCACCAAAATCAGGAATAAGGCGATAAATCTCATCAGCCTTTTTCTTCCACCACTTAGCCACATTCTTGTCAAGTGGATCGGCAGTATCAAGATCGCCCAAAGCCTTTGGCGAAGCAAAGTTTACCGAAAGGTAAACCTTCATGCCGTAAGGACGGAGTACATCAGCAATCTTCTTCGTTTTCTTCAGCATATCGGTTGATAGCATCATCGGTTTTGCATTCACATTATTAAGAACAGTACCGTTGATACCTAACTTCTGGTTTATGCTGCCATATTCACGATATCTTGCTCGAAGATTCTCTGGCATTGGCTTTTTGTCCGAAGGAATCTCGTCCCATTTCCAAATGCTCTTTCCCGCATAGCCACGCTCCACTGTGCCATTAGGATTATCCCAATGGTCGAGAAGGGTCAAATTAGCCTTCTTACGCAAGGTTTTGCTTTCTTGTGCGAAAACAGCGAGACTTGTTATCGTCAGAAACAATCCAATAATGAAAATCTTCTTCATACGAACATCAGTATTTTTATCTTGTGCAATATATCTTTCCACATCAGTACACCAGCACTACGGTCAAATATGCGATAGCAATTGAAATGAAAGTGGTGATAAAACCAGACAACTGGAAAGAGTGGTTTATTACGAAACGCCCTACACGAGTAGAGCCTGTATCATCGAAATTGAGTGCCGCCACCTCTGTTGGGTAGTTTGGCAGGAAGAAATAACCGTTGCAAGCAGGGAACATGGCAATAAGCAACATTGGATTAATGCCCAGAGCTACACCCAACGGATAGAGTGTACGAACCGTTGCTGCTTGCGAGAACAGCATTATTGACATGAAGAACAAGGCAACAGCAAAGAGCATTGGCATCTGGGTGACAATATCGGAAATATGTTGCGAGAAGAACTCGAGATGACCACTGAAATAGGTATCGCCCATCCAAGCAATACCGAAAATACTAACCATCGCATTCATACCTGCACTGAACACACTTCCGTTTGCCGCCTCCTTGACATCCGCCTTTCCTACAAGGAGTATCAAAGCGGCAACAGACATCATCACAATCTCGATTGTCTCTGACATGGTCACTTGCTTCAAAGTACCATCAGCAAGTTCAAACGACGGGCGTAATGATGGTACTGAACCAAACAGCACAACCAAAGCCACTCCAAACAGGAAAGCAACAACCGAACGCTTTGCCAAACGCTCACGCTCAGGCGACATTCGCGTTTCTTCTGTTGTTTGGGTATTAACCAATCCTTCTGCAAGTCTGCGCTGATATACAGGGTCTTCTTCAAGTTCCTTACCAATCTTATTCTGTACGAAAGCCGCCACGATAATAGATATTATCGAAGCAGGGATACAAACAATGAGTATGTCCTTCAACTCAATTCCACGCCCGCCAAGCAAATCTGTAGAAATGATTGCAGCCGTTGCAGCCGAAACAGGACTGCCAGTTATACCAAGCGAGGCAGCAATGACCGATACACTCAACGGACGTTCAGGGCGAACCTTATTATTTTTTGCAATCTCGGCAATGATTGGTAGGAGTGAATAACAAGTGTGGGCAGTACCAGCCACAATGCAGAAAAGCCAGCAGACGAGAGGTCCGTAATATGTAATATGGTCGGGATGACGGCGAAGAAATCGTCCGGCTACACCAACAAGATAGTCGAGTCCGCCCGCTGCCTGTAGTGCTGCAGCTGCTGTGATTACAGACACAATGATGAGCATCACATCAATCGGCAACTTTCCTGGTTGCATTCCAAAGCAGAAAACAAGGATGAACACACCGACCATACCAGTTACGCCAAGGCCGATGCCTCCAATTCTGGCACCAATGAATATCAATGCCAGAACGATGATAAGTTGTAATATGATTATTGATGTGAACATTGTGCCTGCCAATAATGATTAATCGAGCAAAGGAAGAGTGGCATCACGCAACCATTCCTTTTCCTCTTCATCAAGGTAAGGAGAAATCATCTCATAGACACGCTGATGATAGCGGTCGAGCCAAGCAATCTCTTCATCATTGAGGAGGTTGCTAAGAATTGGTGTCTTGTCAATAGGACAGAGAGTGAGCGACTCCATTCCGAGGAACTTGCCAAACTCAGTCTCCATATAATCTTTAATAAGGAGAGTATTCTCAATGCGTACTCCAAAACGATCGGCAAGATAGATTCCAGGTTCGTCAGTTACAGTCATTCCTGCACGCAGTGGAGTTGGTTTCCACTCCATACGAATCTGGTGAGGGCCTTCATGAACATTCAGATAAGAACCCACTCCATGACCTGTACCATGGAGATAGTTCAATCCTTCACGCCAGAGGCATTCGCGAGCAAGGGCATCAATCTGTGTACCCGCTGCACCATCAGGGAACTTTGCCAATTCCAACTGAATATGGCCTTTTAACACGAGGGTATATACTCGTTTCTGCTCAGAAGAAACAGGACCAAGGGCAATTGTACGAGTGATATCGGTAGTACCATCTTGATACTGCGCACCACTATCGAGAAGGAGCAATCCTTCTGGTTTCAGTGGAACATCTGTCTCTGGAGTTGCCTCATAATGAACTATTGCACCATGAGCCTCATATCCGGCAATTGTATCGAACGAGATATCCCGGAAAAGCGGTTGCTCGGCACGAAGGGCGGTAAGTTTCTTGTCAATAGAGATTTCCGTCTCCCCACCCTTCTCTACTGCAGGAATAAGCCATTTGAGGAACTTCACCATTGCCACTCCGTCGCGAAGCATTGCATTGCGGAAACCTGTAATCTCGGCTTTATTCTTCACACATTTCAATAGAGGAACAGGTGATGCTCCACGGACAATCTGCTGGCAACGGATTGCCTTTGCCAGAGTATAGTTTATTTCGTTTGGATCAATAAGGATATTGTAATCAGGATAATGTGCCAAAGCCGCCACCACTTCTCCATATTCGCGAACATCAACACCAATGCTATGGAGATAAATCTCCACCTCTGCAGTGACTTTACGGGAATCTACGAACAATGTGACTGTTCTGCTTGTAATGAGCAAATAACTCACCACTACTGGATTGCAATGGACATCCGAACCACGAAGATTGAGGGTCCATGCTATATCGTCAAGGGCAGCAATGAGCATTCCGTCGGCATGTTTTGTACGAAGTGCCTTGCGGATACGCAGTATCTTATCCTCGGCCTTCTCACCTGCAAATTCAAGTGGATGAATCTCGGCTTTTCCAAGTGGTACAGCAGGACGATCGCGCCAGATTTCATTGAGTGGGTCAAGGTTTGTGCGGAGTGTCAAACCACCTTCTCCACGCAGATCAGCAATAAGATCTTCAACTTCTGCCGTACAAAGTACAGTTCCGTCAATACCCACCTCCGTAGAGTCGGAATCTTTCAATTCCTGTCCAATCCACTGTGGTATTGTATGCGTGCCTTCCACCTTGAGTTTCATCAGTTGGATTCCAGTACCCTCGAGTTGCTCCTCGGCAGCAATGAAATAGCGGGAATCTGTCCATAGTGCTGCACTTGTCAAAGTAACAACTACTGTTCCTGCCGAACCATTAAAACCGCTTATCCACTCACGCCCCTTCCATCTGTCAGGTACATATTCGCCATTATGTGGGTCGGTACTTGGAAATATGAATGCTGCGAGATGCTCTCTACGCATCACTTCGCGCAAAGCCTCGATTCTATCTAATATTACTTGGTTCATGTTAATATTGTTTAATCATTACTGCAAAGATATAGTTTTTTATCAGTAACAACAAATTTTCTGCAAATAATATTCTTGCAATTAGTTTTTTTTTATTACTTTTGCACAATCATGTATTGTTGCTATGCAACATTCATTGACTGGAATAGAAGACTATTAATCACTTAAATACAATAAAATTATGAAATTCTTAACAGACGAAAAACTCGTTATCGTTGGTGCTGGTGGTGCTATCGGCTCTAACATGGTTCAGTCAGTTCTTATGCTTGGTCTCACACCAAACATTTGTCTTTATGATATCTATGAGCCAGGCGTTCATGGTGTTTACGATGAAATGTGCCATTGTGCATTCCCTGGTGCAAACATCTCTTACACTGTAGATCCAGAAGAGGCTTTCACAGGTGCTAAGTACATCATTTCTTCAGGTGGTGCTCCTCGTAAGGAGGGTATGACTCGTGAGGACCTCCTCAAGGGTAACTGCCAGATTGCTGCTGACTTCGGTGATAAGATTAAGCAGTATTGTCCAGATGTAAAGCATGTTGTTGTTATCTTCAACCCAGCTGATGTTACTGCTCTTACAGCACTCATTCACTCTGGTTTGAAGCCAAACCAGCTCACATCTCTTGCAGCTCTCGACTCTACTCGCCTCCAGCAGCAGTTGGCTCAGGAGTTCGGCGTACAGCAGGACAAGGTTACTAACGCTTACACATATGGTGGTCACGGTGAGCAGATGGCAGTATTCGCTTCAAAGGCTCTCGTTGACGGCAAGCCTCTCGCAGAGCTTCCACTCTCAGAGGAGCGTTGGGCTGAGATCAAGCACATGACAATCCAGGGTGGTTCAAACATCATCAAACTCCGTGGTCGTTCTTCATTCCAGANNCAGAGCCCTGCTTATCAGGCTGTGAAGATGATCGAGGGTGCTATGGGTGGTGAGCCTTTCACATGGCCTGCTGGTTGCTATGTAAACTGCGACAAGTGTGGTTTCAAGAATGTGATGATGGCTATGCCTACAACTATCGATGCTACTGGCGTTCACTTCACTGCTCCTGAGGGTACAGCTGAGGAAATGGTTGCTCTCCAGTCATCTTACGAGCACCTCCAGAAGATGCGTGAGGAGATTATCGGTCTCGGTATCATCCCTGCAGTTGAGGATTGGACAAAGGAGAACCCTAACCTCTAATAAACATTTCTCCCCGACCCTATGGGCAAAGGAGATATGACATAAAAAGGGCACACTTTATTATATATTAAGGTGTGTCCTTTTTTCAACTACCCACACAAAAACCAACAATCAAAAAGGAAACTAAAACCATTTATGAAAAAGATTATCTCTGCATTTCTCCTTCTCGCATTTGGCATGACAATGGGTTATGCTCAGGTGAAGTTATGTCCATTATTCACTGACAACATGGTACTTCAGCAGAAAAACGACAAATCGCCTATCTGGGGAGAAAGCAAAGCAGGAAAGACTATTACCATTACAACATCGTGGGACAACGCAATCACCACCACTAAGGCCGACGAGCAGGGACATTGGAAGACTACAGTGAAGACTCCTTCTGCAGGTGGTCCATACACAATCACTATCTCTGACGGCAAGAAAAAGACTGTCATCCAGAATGTTCTCATCGGTGAGGTTTGGTTGTGCTCGGGCCAGTCGAACATGGAGATGAGTGTTGGTCACGGTCAGGTAAAAAACTGGAAAGCGGAACTCTCTGAAGCTGACTCACACACTAATATACGCCTATTCACAGTAAAGAAGACCACCAGTGGCAAACCTACCAGCACATTCGAAGCTGAAGGTGGTGGCTGGCTCACATGCAACGCAGAAAGCCTAATGGGATTCTCTGCTGCTGGATACTTTTTCGGTCGCGACATCAACAAATACCAGAACGTACCGGTTGGTCTCATCAACTCTTCATGGGGTGGAACAATCATCGAGGCATGGATGAGTCTTGAATCATTCAAGAGCATGGCCGGACAGGAAAAGAATGTCGAGCATGTAAGCAGTCTGCCTGCTACTCCTGAGGAGCGTCAGAAGTTCTACGATGACGAACTCAACCAGTGGTACAAGGAACTGCAGAAGACAGAGATTGGATATAAGGACGGTGTTCCTGTATGGGCTCTCGGTTCGACAAACGATGCTGACTGGAATACAATGAATCTTCCTGGTGCAAGTGCCAACGATGGTACTATCAATGCATTCTGGTGGGCACGCCGTACTATCGAGATTCCTGCAAAGTGGGCCGGTAAGGATATCACCATCAACCTTGGGGGTGTCGATGATAATGATGTCACATTCTTCAATGGTGAGGTTGTTGGCAATACCGTTGGTTGCTGGCTTCAGCGTAACTACACCGTACCAGGTCGTCTTGTCAAGGAAGGAAAGGCCACTATCGCTGTTCGTGTTCACGACACTGGTGGTTTGACTGGCATTGGTGGAGACAAGGAAAAATTCACGGTTTCGCTCAACGGCACTGACGAGACGATCTCACTTGCCGGCGAGTGGAAATACAAACCTTCTATCGGTATTGGCACAGTTGCTGCAATGCCTGCAAACACTGTGATGGACCCAAATGTCCACACTTTCCTCTACAACTCAATGATTTATCCTCTGCTTCCTTACACCATCAAAGGTGCTATCTGGTATCAGGGCGAATCAAACGCACCTCAAGCTTATCAGTATCGCGAACTGATGCCTCTCCTCATAAAGGATTGGCGCAACCAATGGGGCTACGACTTCCCATTCTATATGGTGCAGTTGGCTAACTACATGTCGCGCAAGGATGCTCCAAGTGAGTCGTCATGGGCTGAACTTCGTGAGGCTCAGTTGCTTACTCGTCAGCATTTGGAGAATGTAGGTATGGCTACAATAATCGATATTGGTGAAGCTGGTGATATCCACCCAAAGAACAAACAGGATGTGGGCCATCGTCTTGCATTGGCTGCTCGTGCTACTGCCTATGGCGAGCGTATCGCCTACGAGGGACCAATGTATCAGGACTATAAGATTGAAGGAAACACCATCCGTATTCAGTTCTCACGCAACACAGGTCGTGGTCTGAAGTCTTCTGATGGTGGTAACCTGAAGGGCTTTGCCATTGCTGGCCTTGACCACAAATGGCATTGGGCTAATGCTGAGATCGTGAAAGAACAGCGTGGACAATGGACAATGGAATCTGTTGTTGTCTCATGCCCTGAGGTTGAGTTCCCTGTTGCCGTGCGTTATGCATGGGCTGACAACCCTGAGTGTAACCTTACTAACAGCACCGACCTCCCAGCATCTCCTTTCCGTACTGACGATTGGGCTGGCGAGACTTATGGCAACAAGCGATAAAAGCTCTATATA
The DNA here is from genome assembly GCA_002316005.1 of Prevotellaceae bacterium UBA1726. GTDB lineage: Bacteria > Bacteroidota > Bacteroidia > Bacteroidales > Bacteroidaceae > Prevotella. The sequence continues at coordinate 12,040 of DCIM01000034.1, forward strand.
ATGAAATTACAAATCATCAACGGCAAAATCCTTACCAAGAAAGGTTGGATGAGTGATTGTTCCGTCTTCTGCGAGGATGGGAAAATCTCAGAAATAAGCGAGGGCACTACTCCTCGCGAAGGTTTTGCCGTTGTTGATGCAAAGGATTTCATCGTAGGACCAGGTGGTATCGACATGCACATTCATGGTGCTGACGGGCATGACTTCATGGAATGTACAGAAGAGGCTTTCCGCACTGTCATCAACGCTCACCTGAAGCATGGCACAACTTCGCTCTTCCCTACCCTTGCGTCGTCGAGCAACACGATGATTCGCAATGCTGCTGAGATATGCACAAGACTGATGCAGGAGAAGGACAGTCCGGTATTGGGATTGCATCTCGAAGGTCCTTATCTTAATATAAAGAAATGTGGCGGGCAATGGCCTGAGATGATTCGATTGGCCGACCCTGTGGAATATATCCCTCTGCTTGACGAGTTTCCTTGTATAAAGCGTTGGGACGCCTCGCCAGAATTGGATGGGGCTTTGGAGTTTGGTCGTGAATGTGCGCGTCGTGGCATTCTCGTTGGTATTGCCCATACAGAGGCTGATGGCGAGATTGTGGAGAAAGGATTTGAAGCGGGGTTCACCCACGCCACTCATTTCTACAATGCTATGACGGGTGTGCATAATGTGCGCGAGTTCAAGCACGAGGGTACCATCGAGGCTATCTACATAAACGATGGCATCAGTGTGGAAATCATTGCAGATGGCATTCATGTGCCTCCTGTGTTGTTCCGCTTGGTACATAAGGTGAAAGGTCCTGAACGCATTGCTCTCATCTCCGATGCTATAGCATCTACGGCGTCTTCATCGGGCGAGGTGTTCGACAAGAACACAATCATCGAGGATGGTGTGTGCAAACTTGCCGACCGCTCTGCTCTTGCTGGTAGTGTGGCAACAATGGACCGCCTCGTTGACACAATGATAAACAAATGCCACATGAGTTGGGAGGACACCTTCGCGATGACCTCTACCACCACAGCCCGACTGATGAAGGTTGACGACCGAAAAGGGTCCATCGCTGTTGGCAAAGATGCTGATATCTGCTTCTACACCGACCAGGCCTCTCTGCAGTGTGTCATTCAGGCTGGAAGGGTCGTAATAAACCATTCTGATAATAATTCATCTAATATATAGAACTAATAATTCATCTAAAAAAATAAGAAGCTTATGAAAAAACTATTTTTCCTGCTAGGTTTGACAGCATGCATTCTGTCTTCCTGCACAACATCTTCGTTGATGTCTTACTACACAACTGATGTAAACCCTTATCGCGCTAACATCTATTACAACTATTACAGCGATAACTATTACTACAACGATCTGCCTGTAGTATATATTAATAATGTGTTCTATGTTCAGCACTGGGACGCTGTTACTTGCCGTTGGTATCGTGAGATTCTGCCTCGCACTCACTGGGGTTATATCACTATAGCACATTCTCACAACAAGCATCTCGGTGGTCGTTGGACTTCTTACGAGCCTCGCTACAGAGATCCTTACGGATGCCCAACAGGATGGAACTACAACAACTATGTCCACAACACATACAATCCAAATCCTAACTGGCAGCACAACGGCAATGGTTTCCACTATGGTCCTGGCTACGATCAGAACCACAACAATGGCTATAACAATGGCTATCAGAATGGTTACAATCAGGGCAACCAGAACCATAACGGCAATAACGGTAATCATAACGGCTATAACAATGGCAACCAGAACCATAATGGCAATAATGGTAATCATAATGGCTATAACCAGGGCAACCAAAACAATAACAACCATAATGGCAATGCTCAGGGCAACCACAACAGAGACAACAACAAGAATAATAACCAAGGTAATCAGGGCAATAACAACCATAACAATGGCAACCAGGGCAACCATAATAACAACAATGGCAACCAGGGTAACAACAACTATGGCCAGAACAACAACCAGACAACAACCCGCCCTAACACTACCACTCAGACTACTGTAGGAAAGAATGACAAGACAAATACAACTCATCCAAGTGGTTCTAATTTCAGTGGCAATCGTGGTAACAACAACAATGGTCAGACCACCACTACAAATCAAGATGGCACAAACAAGATAAACAAGACCATTACCGACAAGAAGCAGACTGTTCAGAAGCAGACTACTACCACTACTACTCGTCAGTCAACAAGTTCTCAGACGACAAAGAACAACAATAATTCAACAACTTCTTCCACAAATAACAGAACTGCAAACCGTTCTACTTTCAGTGGTAGTCGCAACAACTCTTCTTCAACAACGAAGACCTCTACAACTGGCACAAAGGCTTCTACTACAAGTACGAAGACAGCTGAAAGAAAATCCACCTTCGGTAACGGAAAGAGAAACTAACACTCGTCTATCGACATAATACGCCGACCGGTTCTCATCATGAGGGCCGGTCTTCTTTTTGCAACGCAGCATCTTGTTTTCGGGGCTTTTATTCTTTTTTAGGATAATAAAATCGGCGGTGTGCAGAATTATTTATAATTTTGCAGACATAAAAACTAACAATACGGATGAATATAATAAAAGATAAAGAATTTGGAGGGGAGCGTCCTTTGTTTGGTTCGAAGGATTTGCGACTCGAGAATGTAACTATCACGGAAGGAGAATCTGGTATCAAATGTTGCTCAAACATTGAGGCTGATGGATGTCATTTCATTGGCAAATATCCTTGGTGGCATGTCGAGGGTTCGCTCATCACCAACTGCTACTTTGCCGTTGGCTCGCGCTCAGCCATCTGGTATAGCAATAACATGACAATGCGCGACACAATCATCGATGCTCCAAAACTGTTTCGCGAGATGGACGGACTCACTCTTGAGAATGTACAGATTAACGATGCCGATGAAACTTTCTGGAAGGTGAAGAACATTCGTGCCACAAATCTCCGTCTCCACGAGGGTACCTATCCGTTCATGTTCTGCGAGAATGTGTTTGTCGATGGTCTTGAGAGCGACTCGAAATATGTATTCCAGTATTGCAATAACGTGGAGGTGCATAACGCCCGTATCACCACAAAGGATTCGTTCTGGGAGTGCGAGAATGTCACTGTCTACGACTCTGTTCTCGATGGCGAATATCTCGCGTGGCATTCTAAGAATGTTCGCCTTGTGCGTTGCCATATCTCTGGCGAACAACCGCTCTGCTATCTCGACGGAATAACTCTCGAGGATTGCACCTTCGATAGTGCCTGCGACCGTGCCTTTGAGGATTCAACGGATATCAATGCATCAATAATTGGTCATATCGAAAACATCAAGAACCCTGTCTCTGGTCGTATCATTGCCGATTCTATCGGAAGCATCACCATCGATGAGAACATCAAGCAACCTAATAGTTGCAAAATTGAAAACAATGAAATATAATTTCGATAAACTGACTGAGCGTCGGGGCACTAACTCAATGAAATGGGACGAGGCCGCCGACCGTGATGTCATCCCGATGTGGGTGGCTGATATGGACTTCGAGACTGCACCTTGCATCACAGAGGCTCTCCATAAGCGTATCGACCATGCCATATTCGGCTACACATTTGTACCTGAGAGTTATTACGAGGCTGTCATCAGTTGGTTCGGTCGTCGTCACGGTTGGGCAATCAATCGTGATTGGATTCAATATACATCAGGTGTTGTGTCTGCCATCTCTTGCTGCATTAAGGCAATGACAACGCCGGGCGACAATGTTCTTGTGCTTACTCCTGTCTACAACTGTTTCTTTTCGTCTATTCGCAACAATGGATGCAACATACTGGAGTGTGCTTTGAAACCCACTGAAGATTCCTATGAGATTGACTTCAATGCCGTTGAGCGTTGCTGCAAGGACGAGAAAACTCGTATTCTTCTGCTTTGCAATCCTCATAACCCGGCTGGTCGTGTGTGGACAAAGGCAGAACTTGCTCGACTGAACGACATCTGTATTAATAATAATGTACGCGTGATATCCGACGAGATTCATTGCGAACTGGTGATGCCTGGACATAAGTTCATTCCTTTCGCATCGGTATCTGACGATTGTCTGAACAACTCCATTACATTAAACTCACCTTCTAAGTCGTTCAACACGGCTGGCCTTCAGATTGCGAATATCATCTGCAACAATGCCGAATGGCAGAAGCGGATCGACCGTGCCATCAACGACAACGAGGTGTGCGATGTCAATCCATTCGGTGTCATCGCCCTTCAGGCGGCTTACAACGAGGGTGAGGCGTGGCTAAAGGCGCTCAATGCCTATCTCTACGACAACTACATTGCATTGAAGGAATTCTTCTCATTGGAGATGCCACAAATAAAAATCACTCGTCTTGAGGGCACTTACCTTGTATGGGCGGACATCTCTGCAACTGGACTCACTGCCGATGAACTGTCGGAGAGACTCCTCTACGAGGGGAAGGTTTGGATGACAAGTGGTTCGGTTTATCACGACCCTCTGTCACAGAATCATCTCCGCATCAACATCGCTTGTCCACGGAGCAGAATGATGGAAGGATTGAAACGCATGGCGACAGTTGTGAAATAATCTGCCAAAATTGTGTTAGTCAGTATTTGCGGAAAGTAGTAATTTTGCATCAGAAACAATTAATACTAATTTCAACCCGCCAATACTGGCTATTCTTATGAACAGAATTCTCGCATCCCTTTTTCTCTGTCTCATCTGTGGCTGTGCGTTTGCTCAGCGAGTGACAACATGTTTCGACAACGACTGGCGTTTCCATTTCGGCAACGCTTCCGACCCTGCAAAGGATTTCGGCTGTGGTACTGAGTATTTCAACTACCTCACCAAGGCGAACTCCGTTCATAACGAAGGTCCATATTGCAACAAGTTTGACGACAAGGACTGGAAGGTCATCAACCTCCCTTTCGACTTTGTTGTCGACCTGCCTTTTGCCCCTGAGGCGAGTCATTCGCATGGCTACAAGCAGGTGGGATACAAATACCCGGAGACATCGGTTGGCTGGTATCGCAAGACTTTCACCATTGCAAAGGAGGACGAGGGCAAGCACTTTGAGATTCTCTTCGACGGCATCTTCCGCGATAGTCGTGTGTGGGTAAACGGTTTCTATTGTGGTGGTGAGCGTTCGGGCTATCTCTCGCAATCGTACGATATCACTGATTACCTGAACTATGGCGGCGAGAACATTGTCTGTGTTCGTGCTGATGCCTCGCTCGAGGAGGGTTGGTTCTACGAGGGTGGTGGTATCTATCGCCACACATGGCTCACCAAGACCGACCAGGTGCATATTTGTCAGGATGGTTTGTGCATTACCACACAGTTCAAGGACGGCAACTACGACAAAGCCTTAGTAAATGTTTCGACTGATATCCAGAACGCCTCACACGAGATAAAGCGTTATTCCATAAGATATTCCATTCTCGATGCAGAAGGAAATGAAGTGGCCATAGGTCGCTACATGGATGACATCAATAAGAAGTATCCCCTCCTTCCATTCAGCACAAAGGAGAAATCACATAGATATTTTATGACAATCGACAATCCTCATCTCTGGAGTATCAATACACCTTATTTATATACTATGGTGGCAGAGGTTATCGTCGATGAAAGGGTTGTTGACACATACAAGGAGAAATTCGGTGTTCGTGAGGCAAAGTTCGACAAGGACCGTGGATTCCTTCTCAATGGCGAAGAGGTGAAACTCAAGGGTGTCAACCTCCATCAGGATCATGCCGGTGTGGGTGCTGGTATTCCTGATGCTGTGCAGGTTTATCGCATAAAGAAGTTGAAGGAGTTGGGCTTCAACGCTTATCGTTCATCGCATAACCCAATGTCACCTGCAATGCTCAATGTCTGCGATTCGCTTGGCGTACTCGTCATTGACGAGAACCGTCTGTCGGGCATCTCTGAATACGAAATAAGTTCTCTCGAGAAGATGATTCGTCGCGACAAGAACCATCCAAGTATCATCCTCTGGAGTGCGGGCAACGAGGAATGGGGCATTGAGTGGGACAAGAAGGGCGAGAAGATTGCTGCTACAATGCGCGACTACTGTCATATCTTCGACCCTTCACGCGAGATGACCTTCGCCACAAGTGGCGGTCCTACCGTTGAGGTTCCGGTCGATGTGGCGGGATACAACTATGTCACACAGAATCCTATCGAGGAGCATCGCCAGAACTACCCAGAGCGTAAGTGCTATGGTTCGGAGGAGACAACGGGTTGTGGTGCGCGTGGCATTTACTTTGATGACCACAAGAATGGCTATATGCAGGCTCTCAACCGCATTCCTGACGAGAAGGACGGACAGATGAACCGTATTCAGCGTGGTTGGCAGTTCTATGCTCAGCGTCCTTGGGCGGCAGGATGTTTCTTCTGGACAGGTTTCGACTATCGCGGTGAGTCAAACCCAATGGTGTTCCCTGCCACAAACTCGCAGTTTGGCATTCTCGACTATTGCGGATTCCCTAAGGACGAGGCATTCTATCTGAAGGCTGCATGGACCGACGAACCGGTGCTCCATATCCTTCCTCACTGGAACCTCAGCGGTCATGAGGGCGAGGAGATTGCTGTTTGGGCATATAGCAACTGCGATGCTGTGGAGTTGTTCGTCAATGGCAAGTCGGCTGGTAAGCAACCGATGCCACAGAATGGATATCTTGAGTGGAAGACCATCTACCGACCGGGCAAACTCGTGGCTGTGGGCTATGCTAACGGAAGGAAAATCATCACCGAGAAGATTGAGACCACTGGCGAGGCTGTGGGCGTGAAGACTACAGTCATGCGTGGTGCTGATGATGTTGCCATCTACGACATCGACCTTGTTGACAAGAAGGGGCGCGTGGTGCCAGATGCCTGCAATGAGCTGACAGTCATTGTCGATGGTGAGATTCTTGGTTGGGGCAATGGCGATCCTGCTTTCCAGCATATCGAGCGCCCAGCAAATGGCGAAAAGACCATGACTATCCGTGCATTCAATGGTCATGCACAGGCAATAGTAAAGGGCAATAGCGCCCGAATAGCAATAAGGGAATAAGTACTTACAAACGTTATAAAACTGAATTATTTCGCTTTTTATTTGTTTTGTAGAAATATTTTATTATCTTTGCAAACACATATATTATTATAAACAAAATCTATTAATTACTAAAACTTAAAGAATTATGGCTTATCCAATAGCACAAATCGAAGGTATCGGCGAGGTTTACGCTGCAAAACTTCAGGAAGTAGGTATCAAAACAGTAGAGGAACTTCTCGCACGCTGCGCTGCTCCAAAGGGCCGCAAGGAACTTGAGGAGGCAACAGGCATCGCTGGTGGTCTTATCCTTAAGTGGACCAACCACGCAGACCTCATGCGTATCAATGGTGTTGCTGGTCAGTTTGCAGAACTCCTCGAGGCTTGTGGCGTTGACACAGTAAAGGAATTCCGTCATCGCGTTCCTGCTAACCTCCAGGCAAAGATGGTAGAGGTGAACGAGGCAAAGCACCTTGTTGGTCGCGTTCCTGCTGTCAGCGAAGTTGAGCGTATGGTAGAAGAGGCAAAGGCACTCGAGCCTGTGATGACATATTAAGAAGCCTCACCCCTGCCCTCCCCTAAAGGGAAGGTAGATAAATAAAAGCAAAAGGCGGAGCAATGAAAATTGCTTCGCCTTATTGTTTGCTAATAATATAGGATTAACCTATAATCAATTCTTTTCTTCTTGTCCTTTACTTTATTTCCTGGCCGAGGGTGTTGAACAAATATCCGTCCTTCACGATGATGACACGACCATTGTCAAGGAGTTTATGAGTCTTGGAACCTGGAACTTGGAACTTGGAACCTGAAACCTCCTCTATGCCGGTGGTGTGGTTGTTGAAGAACGCAAAATAGGTGTTCCACCACGATGATGATGTTGCGTGCATCAGGAGTGGATTGTAACTAATCTGCTTCTCCACATCGGCAGGAAGATTGTTGTAAGGCGCTATATTGGTGTGAGGCGGACAAACATTATCCTGAAGGCCGATGGTCTGGATTACAGGACAATGGATATTTGTGGCAAGGTTCTTCGTATCGAAATACGAGAGCATGGCATACATATCCTCGTCGCTCATGCCGAGTGCCTTCTGCTGAGCATAGGCAGCTGATGCCGGCCACGAGGCAACCTTGAAATAGTCAGGGAAATCGCCAAGGAACGGAATGGCAGGGGCAATAGCAGCGAAAGGATGGTCGGTGAGTGAGGCTGCTGCATAGGTCAATGCTCCGCCCTGACTTGCACCCTCGGCATAGAGGCGACTCTGGTCAACCTTCTCACGTGTGCATAGGAAATCGACAGCACGCACAGCATCCATGAAAGCACCACGATAATAGTATGTATCCTTACTGCCAAATCCATACTGGAACCAGTCGCCATAGGTATTCTCATAAGGAGGACGGTTGTTAATCAACTGTCCACGAGTGGCGAGAATCAGTTCGCAATAGCCAGGATTATCGCTTCCACCCATGCACCAAGGGTCGTAGCCACCAGAGTCGTAACCCTGATAGTGAACAACGGTAGGATACTGTCCTGCAGCCACCGGTTCGGCATAATAGGCACGGGCAATAGCCTCATTGCCATCAGCATCAGGCAACGACTTGAATTCAAGAAGATAGACTTTACGCTGAGCAGTACTCTTGGCAGTGATTTCTGTGAGTGTGTATTCAGGAGCCACATTTGCCAGTTCGGCCTTTGTCGCTGTCCAGAAAGCATCGAAATCGCTTTGTTTGTCAGGGGCACTGACAATCTTCGTAGGGTCAACGCCAATAATGAACGATGACACCGTCTTGTCACCCACCTTACCTACAGTATATACCGACTCACCATTGAGTAATGGAGAGACGCTGTAGAAACCCGGTTCTGCCTCGAACGAAAGACTTATGCCCTTGCTCTCGCCAGCAGCAACGGTCTCCTGTTTGCTCACAGTGGTGTAGGACTCCTGTTTGTCGGTTTTCACCACGAGTTGCACATTAGCCTCTACATCCGACTCATAAGGGTTGGTGATGTTGATTGTGATGGTAGGGTTCTTGTCCTCGAACAACCATCCGTCAGTCACAGGAACGCTGGCAGTGAGTGTTGTGAGGCCCTCTGGGTCAACGATATCAATATGCGTGAGGCAATAGCCAGTACCGTTGATGATGATACCCGTAGAATTCATCGCGTCAAGGAGAGTCTGGTCGATAGTGTACTGATAATACAATCCCGCCATTGTGTAGAACTCATAACCCGTGATAGCCTTCCAGTTACCATCAACGATGGTGTGCATGGCACCTGCCGCAAGGTCGGTGTAGTAGAGGCGCAGATAATCGCCCACCTTTGCCTTACCGAAACTGCTCGAAGGAACAGTCTGTGCCACCCATCCCTGTGTGGCATCAGTACGGCCAATCCAAACGGCATTCTCATATCCGGCACTACCCTCGCCTTTCACCAGCGACACATCAGTAAGCGTGTAGCCAGCACCAGTGACAATCATACCACCCGACTGGAGGTCGGAGAGCATATCGGTAGTGATGTAGTACGAATAAGTAGTGATGTCGTAATTGGTTGTGCCATTGCTCAGTTGAGCATTGCCACAACCCGGCAGAGCCTTCCAACTGCTGTTGTAGAGGGCTATCTGAGGCCATGACGACGGAGTACCAGTGATAGTGAAAGTGAAACGAATCTGGTCGGCCACTTCAGCCGAAGTGAACTTGTCGGCACCGATTACTTCGTATGTACCAGTGTTCCAACTGATTGCCTTCTCTCCACTCCAGATGCTTGTCTGTGCATTGGCCACAAGCGACGAGAGGAGAAAAAGACAGAATACTAATACTTTGTTCATATTATTGTTAGTTAGTGTCTTTTATCCTCACACAAAGATTTTTCTTTTAAACATTCTTTCTCCGCTGCGTTAGCGGCCCTCTCCCTAAAGGGGAGAGCGGGGAGAGAGGCCTTACTCAGCTGTGAGCTGGAGTACGCGGCTTGACCAGTCGTTCTTCTTGTTGTGGTCAACATCGTGGCGGTAAGGCATCTCAAGACCATTTGCCATGAGATAAGCACCGGTGAATGTCTTACCTTCGCAACTCAGAGGAGTGTTGTCGATACGGTTCAACTCGTGTACCTTATACGACTTGTTTGGGTCGAGGCCCTGCATCTTCACGCGAGGCATATGTTCATTGTGGAATGTCTCGAGTTTATACCAGTAGTACACAGCCTGCTGCTTGTCCTCAGTGACATACATGAGCGAAGCGAGGTTGTCGCCTTCGTAAGGAGAATGCAGACGATAGAGGTCGCCAAACTGCACCACAGGACGAATAGTCTTATAGTCGGCGATGGCCTGTCGGCAGAGAGCCTTCTCCTCGTCGGTCATATTCTTTGGCTGAATCTCCATACCCAGTCGGCCCGACATTGCCACATCAATGCGGAACTTCATCGAAGTGGTGCGATAGACGGTGTGGTTTGGCACTGCCGAGATGTGCTGAGCCATTGCTATTGCTGGGAAGAAATAACTTGTACCCCACTGCATATAAACTCGCTGGAGGGCATCTGTGTTGTCGGAAACCCAGAACTCATCGAAATAAGGCAGGAGTCCGTAGTTAGCACGACCACCACCAGAAGCACAGTCCTGAATGACTACATCAGGATACTTTGCACGAATACGCTTGAGAGTCTTGATGAGTCCTTCGTGAATGGCGATGAACAGATGACTCTGGTCGTCCTTTGACAGATACTGCGAACCATGGTTCATGACAGGAGCATTGGCATCCCACTTTATGTAGGCAATCTCAGGATACTTGCTGAGGAGGTCGTCAACAATCTTGAAGACATAGTCCTGGCACTTTGGGTTAGAGAGGTCGAGACATACCTGTGTACCGCCACGCCCCTGCACTGGTTCGCGCAGAGGAGCCTTGATGACCCAGTCAGGATGAGCCTCGTAGAGTTCGGAGGTGGTGTTTGCCATCTCTGGTTCAATCCAGATACCAAACTTCACCCCATTCTTCTTTGCATCGCGGAGAAGACCCTCAATGCCGTCAGGGAGTTTGTTTCTGTCAACAACCCAGTCGCCAAGAGACGAACAGTCGTCCTTACGTGGATACTTGTCGCCAAACCATCCATCGTCCATGACAAACAGTTCGCCACCCATCGACTTGATGTCGCGCATCATCTGGTCCATACCCTCCTGGTTGATGTCGAAATAGACACCCTCCCAAGAGTTGAGGAGAATCATTCGCTCCTTATCGCCATGACGCAGTTGATACTTACGAGCCCAGCGGTGGAAATTGCGCGAAGCACCCGAGAGACCTTCACGCGAGAAGGTGTATGCTACATGAGGTGTGGTGAGAGTCTCGCCCTTCTTCAGGTGATACTCCGAGTTGTCGGGATTGATACCGGCAATATAGTAATGGTATTCAGTATCGTCGGTATCGATGTTTATGCGGTAGTTGCCCGAATACATCAATGCAGTACCAATGACATCGCCGGTATTCTCCTGTGGTTTTCCATCGAGCGAGAACATCACTTCCTCATGGTCGGTGTGGGCGTTGCGGAGTCCGTCCTTGTTCTTTATGACGAGTTCGCCAGCAACGAGTTTCTCCTCGGTAAGACCCGATTCGTTTGCCCATGTACCATGAAGATGCGAAACATACACATCACCACGACGGATTGGCATGCACGAAGAATAGAGCTGTGTGAGTGTCACCGTCTGTTTCTCGTTGTTGGTGATATCTGTCCAACACTCAATCATATCCACATCTTCGTAGGCGAGATAGTAGAGATTGACAATGCCTGGATAGAGAGGATCCTTCAGTCGGACAGTGAGCAACTGACCGTTACGGTTCTTGCCGTTTGGAGCCTCGTCGGTAATGGCTTTTACGCCATAATCCTCAACGAGCAACTGTGTTGACAGATTGCCATCGGCATGACGCATGGCGAAGGTTGTCTCGCTCTGCACATGGGTAGCACCGTAGGCAGGATAAACCTCAAAACGACTATAGTTCGCACTTGTTGGAGCAGGCAGTGAGGCGAGTTCCAGAGCACTGAGTCGCTGTCCGTAGTAGACAAACTTTGGTTCGGCACCCTTCTGAATATCGAGTACGATTGTGTTGTTAGGAGTTGACAATGCCACATTCTCAGCATGAGCAACAAGGCTGAGTGTGACGAACCCTAAAAGAGCAATAATCTTTTTCATTGTTTATTTAGTTATTCGTTCAATTAATTCCAGGCACATGCGGGAGTTATGGTAAGGGCATTTCCAGAAACCGGCGTGGTCGTCTTTCTTGTTGATGTTGCCCTGTGGATCGCGACTCCAATACCACTCGCCCAGTTCGTTGTCGATGAGGTTGTCCTTGATATACTGCCAGCAGTTCATCGCCTTCTCCAATGCCGATTCATCACCGAAATGCTGATAGATATTGTAGAATCCTACCACAGCCTCAGCCTGTACCCACCAATGACGGTCATCGTCCACATGACCAGTGTCGAGATTAGCCTCGTGGGTCATTGAACCATCAGCATTAAGTCCTTTCTCCGAAGCCTCTGCCACAAGTTTTACTATTGGTTCCACCTTTGCCAGCACATCTTTGTCGCCAAGTACCAGTGCCGCCTCGTGCATGAGCCACGAACACTCAATGTCGTGACCATAACTCTCGAGCCATCCCGCGCCACGAGTCCAATCCATCTCAAAGAAGAGGTCGAGGTGATGAGTTTCAGGATTCAATATCCTTTCACAGAAGATATCAATCAGTCCACGGAGAGCTTGAGCCACGGAATTCTCCAACTCCGGACTAAGGAAAGCACACAGAGGGCTATCAGCCTCATGCATCTCCTTTATCATGCGATAAAGATTGGCATAAGGTTCGATGATATGAAGATGAGTATTCTGCGATTTTGGGTAATTGGCATCGAGTTCCGAAAGACGCATATCAGCAATTTCGCCCCACTCACGAGTCTGGGCTTCTATATATCCGCCATATTTCTCATCCCAGGCATGCTCTTCAAGCATAGCATAGAGATGGAACGCCATCTTTAGGGCTATCTCAGCATTATCGGTAGTATCACCGTCAGCAACCACTGCACGCACATATTCCGTCATGCCATAGAGCATAAAACCAAGAGCATAGAACTGCTTCTTTGTGTCAAGTGGAGTACCGTCGGCATTGAGGCTCCAGTAGGTGCCACCAAACTCTGTATCAAGGAAATTCTCAACGATATACTCCTGAGCACGGGTAGCGACCTGAAGGTATTCCTTATTGCCCAGAACCCTATATGCAGCCGAGAAAGACCAAAGGATTCGTCCATTGAGGATGCCTCCCTTTGGTGCATCTTTCACGAGAGTTCCATCGCCTCGCATCTGACCATAGAAACCGCCTCGTTCCTGGTCTTGCATGTTATCTAACCAGAAACGCAGAATATTGTTCTCCACAACATCCTGCATCTCCTGTTTCAGTATTTTTCTGTCCATAGAAATATTTTCAAGGAGGGGGTTGTTCTCCCTCTCTTTTAGGAGAGGGCTGGGGTGAGGCCCTTATTCTTATTCACGAGTTTTTTGATTGTCTCTACCGACTCTGCGGTGAAATAGCCGTCCTCAGGAGTGTTCATACAGTAGTCGATGAGTTTGTCGATTGTTGATGTTGCCACATGCATACGGGTGTCTGACGAGGCATAATAGATGAACACCTTTCCGTCCTCATCAGCAATCCAACCATTTGCGAATGCCACATTCATCACATCACCGATATACTCTTCGCCCTCTGGAACGAGGAAGTAGCCACCAGGTTGAGCTATGACACGTGTAGGATCGTCAAGAGCTGTCATATACATATAAAGTACATAACGCAAGCCCGAAGCACAACCACGAACGCCATGTGCCAAGTGGAGCCATCCCTTTGGAGTCTTGATAGGATGAGGACCCTCACCGTTCTTCACCTCCATGATGGTGTGATAACGACGAGAGTTGATGATTTTCTCTTCCTTCACCTCAGCACAGGTCATATCGTCAACAAGAGCCCAACCAATGCCACCACCCGAGCCAGCATCGATGAATCCATCCTGTGGACGAGTGTAAAGGGCATATTTACCATCCACAAATTCCGGATGGAGCACTACATTGCGTTGCTGCGACTTTGTCTTGAGGTCAGGCAGACGCTCCCAAGTCTTGAGGTCCTTCGTACGGGCAATACCACATGTGGCCGTTGCTGCAGAGAGGTCGTTTGGCTGTGAGTCGTCATGACGCTCTGCACAGAAGAGACCATAAATCCAGCCGTCCTCGTGAGCAGTGAGACGCATGTCATAGATATTTGTAGCAGGGATTACATCCTCAGGCATTGTCACTGGTTCGTCCCAGAAACGGAAGTTATCAACACCGTTTGGCGACTCGGCAACAGCGAAGAAACTCTTACGGTCGGCTCCTTCAACACGCACAACGAGCAGGTACTTTCCGTTCCACTTCATTGCACCCGAATTGAACGCGGCATTAATCATTATTCGCTGCATCAGGTAAGGGTTGTCGTTCTCGTTGAAGTCATAACGCCACTCCAGTGGAGTGTGCTGTGCTGTGAGGATAGGGTTCTCATATTTGTCATAGATACCATTACCCCACTCCTTCATCTTGTTAGGGCGTGTCAATAATTCCTCATGATGCTTACGAAGTGCATCAACCTTTTCTTGAAAGTTCATCTTATTATCTTGTTTTTACTTTATCTTCTTAATATCACCAGCGAACAAGAACTTCTTATCCTTGCTCCATGCCTTGAAGTCCTCGGCTGTCTTGCCATCCTTTGTTGCACCGAAATACTCCTTCTTATAGTTGCGCCAAGGGAGGAAATAGCATATTGGATACGCCTCAATGATAGGCTTCAGTACTCGCTGCCACCATGTAGCATCTGGAGTGTTGATATATCCGCATTCCGTGAGGGCAAGGAGTTTTCCGTGCTCACGGCAAATCTTTGTGACGAGTTTCAGGTCGGCATTCAGTCCATTGCGGAAATCATCTTCTGTACCCCACTGATAAGCATCAACACCGATAAGGTCGATACGCTCATCGCCAGGATAACGCTCCATCCACGCCTCTTCGGTCCAATAGCCCTGAAGATTTGGCGAGAACGACCATACGAGATAATCCTTCAATGTGGCATTGCCCACTTGAACATTATTGACGAAGTCTTGAGTCATATTCCAGAGTCCGAGGAATTCTTCTGTAGAACAGAGATTCTGTCCCCACCAGAACCAAGAACCATTGTTCTCGTGCCAAGGGCGGAAGATGAACGGAATCTGGTTGCCATTGTCGTCCTTCAGACTGACGAGGAAGTCGGCTACACGATGAAGCCACAACTGGAACTTCTCATACTCGCAACCACCAGGCAGAATGCTCTTACATGTATGCTTAGGGTTTGGCACCTTTGCAGCCAGGCAGTCCTGACCCATTGCCTTCAACGCCTCAACGGCTTTATTGTAGGCAGTGGTGTCGTTTTGTATCCATGCTGTAGTGCCGAGCAGTGGGTTGCGTGGATGCCAAGAGATAGTGATGATTCCGCCACGACGATAGTGGTTCTGTATCTCCTCGCGCATACGAGTGAAAGGAACACTGTCAAGGTTCTTTGCGTCGTCCTTCTCAATGCCACCAATCTCAAAGCCCATCACTGCAGGATAGTCGCCCACGAGTTCTTTTGTGTCACTACGATCATAGTCCCATTCCCATGTGATACCATAGAATGGGTCATCCTGATGACCGTACATATAACCTTTCTGCTGAATCTTTGTCAGTCGTTCGATGAGTTGCTGAGCAGGAGTGAGCACAACCATTGGTTTAGCATTTGCTGATGTAACAAGAACACTCATTACAAAAAATAAAAGGACCTTTTTCATTAAATGATAAATATTAAACCGCGAATTACGCCAATTACTCGAAGACGACATGTGTTATTTCGTGTAATTCGCGAAATTCGCGGTTCTATTCTAAATAGAGAATATTATTTCACTAAATACTTACGACCGTTGCAGATAACGATACCCTTTGCATTTGTTACACGCTGACCCGCAATGTTGTACATAGCATTGTTACCTGTGCTTGTGTTTATAGTGTTGATACCTGATGGATCAACATCCTCTGATGTAAGATAAGCGCGAGTTACAACAACCTTGTTTGCGTCGTACCAAGAAACCTCATTGCCTGTAGTAGGGTCCATCCAAGTGTCTGTGATGTTCATGTTCTGGAGTGCGAACTGACCAAGACCTGTCTGTACGCCATCTGCCAATGGATAAACAACTGTGATAGGACTTGTCAAAGCCTCGAAGCCCTGCACCTTCTGTTCGCCACTTGGCCAATCCTGTGCAAGAATCTGGAATGGAGCCTCAGCTGATTCTACCTCTACAACGAAGTTCTTGAAGCCCAATGTAGGAAGGTTTTCCATACCAATCCATGATGATGAATACCAACCAGCAGCCTGCTCACCTTCTGCCATTACGACTACACCATTGTCGCCAGGAAGTCCGAATTCCTTAACCTTTGCGCCTGTATCACCTGCCATTGCAGCATCGAACTCTGCCTTTGAACCAGCATAAGCACCTGTAACAGTGATTGTACCAGCACCACTTGTTGACTGGAAGAAGAACTGATAAACATCATTCTTCAATGATGGGTCGAGTGGATAGCCAGCAACCAAAGAACCAGCCAATACTGTTGTCTGAGAAGTGCCAGAAGCACCTTCCACATACGAGTCGGTGTACTGAGTAACAATCTTAACATCAACATTTGCACCTTCTGCGAATGTGAACCACATATACTCGCAATCACTCAAGTCGTAGCCTGTTACAGATTCGTCCTCGTGAACAACTGCAATCCAACTACCAGCGCCTTCCCAAGCGTTACCATAGGTGATAGTGGTACCACTGACTGTACAATCGCCACCCCACGAACTGAGATTGAGTGGGAGGATGGTTGAAGCGTTTGCACAAAGAGCAACCATAACAGTTGCAATAAGAGTAAAAATTTTCTTCATAGATTTAAAATTTTAATTATTTATAATAGATTACTTTATATTGATGATGCAAAATTAAGCAAATAAGTATATACGCCCTTTACTTTTTTTACCAAATCCTTGCACCATTGCCCCAACACCATAAAAATGGGGCAATAATGCGGGATTTCATGCTTTATTTACTGCTTGAAGATGGTTCATCCATGATGCTGAAAAGTGCATCTACGATCTCACTCTCATACCAAATCTTTCTACGACGGTTGTAGAGTCCCATCCACCAAAGACCTGTAGTATTGTACGACTTCATCTTTGTTGCCATGTACTTAGCATACTTGATACGCTCGCCCATGTCCTTCTTCTCATCAATAGCACCGAACTCGCCATAGATATATGGAATACCGAGGGTATTGAAACGATTGTTCACGCGGAGTGTGAGGTCATCGAGTTCCTTCTCGCATGCCGAATCCCATACATAGACATTGTACTCGCCATTGTCGTTACAGAAGTTATATGGGTCGTAGCAGTGGATTGATGCCATCAAGTGGTTTGGATGAACATCGTCAGGAACCTCGAATCCATCGAGCTTTGCCTGTGTCTGACCTGCACTGTAGGTGTTGATGACGAGGTTACGATATTCGTTGTTGCCGCCTGTAGCACGCACTGCCTTGATGAAGAGGTCCTCGAGCTTATAGATTGTCTCGTAGCAACCGGTGTTTGCTGGGTCGCTCCAAGTGTCCTCGCCATCGAGAATCTCGTTGAATGCCTCGAAGAGTAACTTCTCGTTGTAGTCCTTGAAACGGGTGGCAATCTGTGTCCACAGACTCTCAAACTTTGGAGCATTTGCATCATACTCATCAGGATTTGCCGACAACCAGCCAGCACCGTCGGTACGGCCATTGCGGGCACCTGAGTCGTGCTGAACGTTGAGAATACAGTAGCAACCTGCATTGAGAACATAGTTCACCACTTCCTCTACACGGTCCATCCAGATATCCTTCACCTGCCAGTTCTCGTCCATGTGAGGGAACCATGTAACAGGAATACGGATGATGTTGAAGCCCTTCTTTGCTATTGAATCAACAATAGCCTGAGTTGTCTTTGGCTGTCCCCATACTGTCTCCCAGTCGAGGTCGCTTGATGGATGCCACCAAGAACTTGCCTCAAGGTCAGGGTCGGAGTCAAGGGTGTTACCGAGGTTATATCCAAGACGGATGTTCTCCACCACCTTGTAAGTACTCTCGAATGGGTCGCCTGGGTCCATGTCCGAACCTTTCTGCGAAACGGCGAGAACCTTTGTCACACCGCCCGAAGTGAAGGTGATGTTTGCTGAGCGGCGAGCACCTTCGTTCTTTTCCACATCCACGCGAACATAGAATGTAGAGTCTTTGCCATAGCCGTAGCCTTCGTGGTTGGAGATGATACACCAGTCGGCATCGGTCTGTGCTGTCCATGTGGCATCACTGCGTACACCAATCATCTGATGACTTGCAGAAAGTGGCAACTGCAGATTCTCGAGAACTTCATTCTTGCTGTCGAAGATATTGATGAATGTGGCAGCAGGTGCAGTCTCGCTCTCACTGCAACTCTGGATGCCCAGAGTAGCAAGTGCGAGGATAAGTAGACTGAAAATATACTTTGTTGTTTTCATTGTCGTTACCATTTTTTACTTAATGTGAACCAATCGGATATTGTCAACATAGACATCAACATTTCCGCTCTTTGTACCCTGAGTATAACTCATGATACGAACGATGCTGAGTCCGTTGTTGAGGAAGTCGCCATAGGTCGAGAATGCACATGCCTCAGTTGGATTTCCATCAGCATCTACATTCTTTAGAACGCTGAGTGGAATGACTGTGCGGTACCACTTACCGAGGTGTGCCTCTCCATTCACATCCTGGAGGATTGGACCGTCAGGATTGAAGAAGGTTCCTTCGTCGTAGTTGTCCCATGCGAAGTTGTCGTAGAGGATATCAGGGTTGTTGCCTGTATTGTTGTTGCCCTTGCCCCACATTGCTACACGGAAGAAGCCCTGATAGCCTGCGCCGCCATTGTTGAAGTCGGAGTTGTTGTCGTACACCTCGAATGCGAAGTAAACCTCACTTGCTGGTGTGCTTGCAGGGATTGTTGTTGGCAACTCGAATGGAGTGAAATCCCAGTCGTGCGAGAAGAATATCATCTGTCCCCACCACTGACCGAAGGTGTTGAAATGACCTACCACTCCTGTTCCGCCAAATGGGCACTCGCTGGTATAGAGGGCATTTGGATCCCAGCCCATGTCGGCACGGTCGGAATCGAAGTCGTTCAGCAGATTTGCTCTGTTGTAGAACTCGTATTTGCCTGTACCGCCTGGTGTGGTGATGGCAATAATTGGGTCGGTGCCTTCGCTTGGAATCTGTGTGAAGTCGATTGTGATGGCATCTTCTGTCTCGGCAACAGTGAACTCGCCTGGAAGCAATACCACATCGCCGTAGATTACCGACTCTACCTGTACGAACTCACGACCACTGATGGTGAGGGTCTCACCCAATACTGGCATATCTGATGACAATGCTGTGATGATTGGCTGACCCGGTGTCTTACCGTATGCGATATATGCCACACCTGCTGCACACTCAACGACGAACGAGCCACGGTCGTATGGGAGGTCAGGGATTGTCACTGCCAACTGCGATGTTGTCTCGTAGGCGTTTGTCTTGGTGTTGAGGTGGTGGTCGTTGACAACAACCTTGTAGTCGGTCACTGCAACATGATTGCCACCAGGTGTCTCCCATTCGGTAGTGTCGAGTTCGGCTGCCTCAATGTCGGTGAAGTATATGTCCTCAATAGCCTCGAGGTTCAATCCATATACATTAAGGATATCGCCTGCCTTGCGTGGATATTCACACTGCACACGGCTGATGCTTGGATAACCACCGAGAATCTTGAATCCATAGGTGGCTGTACCATGGTCGGTCTCTACGCGGATTTCGTCCTTGAGGTCGCTGTTGAAAGCGGTCAACTTGAATCCGTTTGTCTCCGAAGGTACTGTCACGATGATGCTATGGTCGGTGTTCATCGTTGGATTGAAGTAAACCTTCTGGTCGTTGATATAAACATAGATGGCATTGTTGAGATGCTCACCGATGATGGCGATGATCTGGCCCTGCGACGACTTGGTGAAAGTACTGTCGGCCTTCTCTGGGTCGCAGACACGGACACTGGTGATGACCGGTGTACCGCCCGAAGTGCTGTCGTCCTTGCACGAGGTGAGGCAGAACTGCATTGCTGCCATCACCAGTACGAGGAATGCACTTGTTGATATATTGAAAATCTTTTTCATCGTTTTTCCTTTTTGTTATTTCAGTACAATCCAGTTGCGCAGCTTTGCCTCAGTCTGTGACCAACGGCTGCTGAAGTCGTTGTCCTCGTATGCCTGGGCTGGCTTGTTGAAGTTCTCGTTGCGGAGTACATCCGACTCTGGATAAGGCATGAAGATATTTGTCTCTGAGAGGATGATTGGCTGATAGAGGGCCTGTGCGCGGGCCATCTCGTCGAGTGTCTTATGCTCTACGCCTGCATCAGCATTAGAAATCTTGTTTCCATTCGGATCTCTCCAACCATCATTGTACCAGTACATTCCGTTTGGATAGTTTGGATTGGTCCAGTCGATGAAGTACCATGAACCCTGCGAGAGTGGTGGGATTGGTGCATAAGAGATTGTACCATCGTCATTCTTGCGTACATAGTTCTCGTTGAGCTGGAATCCGCGATGCTGCTTGTTGTTGAAGTAGTTGAGCATGTACTGTGGCTTCCAGCGATACCAAGAAACCATGTCATACCAGTTCTGGAATTCCATACAGAACTCGATGCGGCGCTCACGGATGAGTGTCTCGAGGTTGTACGACTTCAATGGTGCTACCTTTGCACGCTCACGAACGGCATTGATTGCTGCGAGTCCTTGTGCATCGCTTGTTGTCTCTGCATTGCCGAGGATTGCCTCTGCCTTTGTCAGGTAGACGTCTGCCAGACGCATGATGTATGTGTTCATTGGCGATGCCATCTGTGCAAGGTGTCCTGAACAGTCGGCCTTTGTACCAACGACATATTTCTTCAACTGGACATGATTCTTCTGATATACATATCCCGATGCCTGTGGATAACCCTTGTCGGCTGTCTTCTCCGATGACTTCACGAGGTCGTTGCCTGTGTCGAAGTAGTCGTAGTAGCGACCTGGCGAGAAGAATGTGGCACGCAGACGTGATGAGTCGGCTGGCTCTTCGTTGTAGAAGTCGAGCATATCGACCGAAGCATAGATACCGCCCCATACATTCACATCCGAACTACCGCTCCAAGCGAGGTCGGAGTAGTTGGCGTTCATGGTACCCCAGTCGCCTACGAGTGGATCGGCCCAACGCATGGCGAGCACTGTCTCCTGGTTGTCGTTGTAGCTGTACTTCCAGAGGTTCTCGTAGTCTGAGAGCAGTGTGTATGGTCCGTTGTTGATGACATCATTGCAAAGGCCTACAACCTCCATGAGTGTCTCCTCGTCACGAGTGCCTTGATTCCAACCGCTCTTTGCAAGAAGCACCTTTGCGAGCATTGCCTCGGCTGCATACTTTGTTGCGTGGTGGTCGGTGGCTGTTGTAGGGAGATAGTCGATGGCGTTGACAAGGTCGTTGACGATGAACTTCAGCACATCTTCTTCCTTTGTCAGTGGACGTACTGGTGTTGATGTGGCATCAACATTGTCTTCGTACACGATGACATCGCCCCATGAGCGAACAAGGTAGAAATAAGCTGTGGCACGCATGAGCAATGCCTCACCGATGGCAAGGTTCTTAATGTCTGCCGACACTGCGTCTGTGCAGTAGTTCTCTACATCCGACATCAACTGGTTCGACATTGATACTACCATGTAGAATGACGACCATGCGTTGGCGAGTTCGGTTGAGAGTCCTGTCAACTGGAACTTTGCGAATTCTGCGTTCAGATAAGGATTCCAACCGTCGTTGGCACGCGACGAACCCATACCAATCATTGCACGGTAGTTGTAGTTGAACCATGCATAGTTATACAATGGCTCTATGGCCTGAAGCACTGCATCATCGGATGAGTAGTAGGTCTCTGCCACATAGCTGTTGGTTGGAGTCTTGTCGAGGAACTCGTCACCGCAACTTGTCAGAAGCCCCATTCCTACTCCCCCAAGTGGGAGAGCAACAAATGCGTATGCTATATATTGTTTAATCTTATTTTTCATATCTTTTGTCTTTATTATCTCCTCCCCTAAGCAGGGAGGCCGGGAGGGGTCTGCCTTTAGAAGTTCAACTTTACACCTATATTATATATACGCTGTGAAGGGTAGCGGCCGTTGTCGAGGCCCTGGAGAATAACGCTCTGACCTGTGGCACCGACTTCTGGGTCGTAGCCGTCGTAACCGGTGATGGTGAAGAGGTTCTGTGCGTTGACATAGAGTTGAACCCACTCAAGACCTGCCTTGTGAATCCAGTTCCAAGGGAGGTTCCAAGCGAACGAGAGTGACTTCAGACGAACATACGAACCGTCCTCTACGAAGCGTGAGCTGACACGCTCGTTGTCGTTGAGGGTCGAACCTGAAGCCGAGATACGCTCAATGGCTGCATTTGGATTGATGACATACACATTAGAGATGTCGTTCAATGCACCTGTCTCGTCATACATTCCGATGCGGGCATAGTCGGCACAGTATGCCATCTTGTTGCCCCATGATGTTGGGTTGGTGTGGTTCTGGCGGAGGATGTTATACACATCGTTGCCTACACTACCGTTGATGAAGAACGAGAGTTCGAACTGCTTATACTTGATGGTGTTGTTGATACCGAAGGTGAAGTCTGGGTTAGGGTCACCGATAACCTTGCGGTCGGCCTCGGTAATCTTTCCGTCACCGTTCACATCTTCCCACATATAGTCACCTACCCAGATGCCGTTTGTGGCAATTGGCTGGAGGTTACCGTTGGTGTCAACAGGACGAGCCACAGGAATGCGGTCACCGTTGGCATCGAGGAGGAACTCACCGAGGGAGTTCTTGCGGTAGAAGTCGCCTTCGTTCTGGAACATTCCGATGCAGTTGTAACCATAGAACAGACCTACTGGCTGACCTACCTGCGAGATGGTGTAGGTGTTCGAACCTACTGTTCCGTAGAGCACTGCGTCCTCTGAGTTAAGGGCGGTCAGTTCGTTGCGGTTGAACGACACTGTCACTCCTGTGCGCCACTCCCAGTCCTTCTTTGTGATGTTCACTGTGTTCAGGGTGAACTCAATACCCTTGTTGCGGATAGCACCTGAGTTTACATAAGGGGCACGGATACCGCGATAGCCATCTACATCTACGATGTATGTTGGCAGTGAAGCCTGCATAAGGAGGTTGTCGGTGTTCTTGTAGTATGCATCAACGATGAGTTCGATGCGGTTCTTCAGGAATGCCATGTCAACACCGGCGTTCCATGAGTTTGTCGATTCCCAGCGGAGGTCTGGGTTGGCGTAGTTGCCTGCATAGTAACCTGTACCCCATGCTGTTGCTACCGAACCCATTGCTACGCCATAGGCGTAAGAACCGGTGCTCTGGTTACCTACAAGACCCCAACCGAGACGCAACTTGAGGTTCGAGAGCCAATCTACATTCTTCAGGAACGACTCGTTGTTCACACGCCAAGCGAGGGCTGCCGATGGGAACCAACCCCAACGGTTGTTCTTACCGAAACTTGACGAACCGTCAGTACGGAGGGTTGCTGTGAGGAGGTAGCGGTCGTTGTAGTTGTAGTTCAAACGACCATAGTATGACTCGATGCTCCATTCCGAACCTTGCTCGTTGTTGGTGGCTGTTGTGGCATCACCAACGGCGAGTGAGTGGATGGCATCCGAGATGTAACCCTTGCGACTGCCCGAGAGGTTTGCCCAACTACCCCACTGTGCCTCATGACCGGCCATAATCTGGAAGTGGTTGTTCACGAATGGGTCGAAATCGTAGGTGGCATACTGCTTGAACGACTGGTATTTGTTTGTCGAACTTGTACGCTCCGACTTCGATTCTACGATGGTCTTGCCATACTGATATTGTGGCACGAAGTAGTAGTTGTCGCCCCAGCCAAGACTACCGCCGTACTCCAGGCGAATCTGGAGGTTCTTGAGCGGAGTGATGGTGGCGTATGCGTTATAGTCAAACTGCGAACCCACCTTGTGGTTGTCGCGCATTGTTGCGTCGAAGAGTGGGTTTGAGTAGTAGTTGTATTCGTTGTCTTCTGCCGAACCGAATGTGCCGTCAGGATTCTTTGGTGCTACATCTGGATACTGCTCGAGGGCTGTAGAGATGACACTTGCATCATCGAATGTGACGAGCTGGTTGGTGCGGGCAAAGTATGCATTAACACCTACCTTCACCCAACTGGTCACCTTTGTGTCGAAGTTGGCACGGAACGAGGCACGGTTGAAGCTTGAACCCAGACCGATACCCTCCTGGTTCAGGTAACCGCCCGAGAGGTTGTAGTTCATGTCCTTTGTACCGCCCGAGACACCAAGTTGATGGTTGTGCATGAAGGCTGTCTGGAACAGCACATCCTGCCAGTTTGTACCCTCAGTGAGGAGTGATGGGTCAGAGTACTCATCGCGCGCGCCCCAACCATATATTTCTGCACGAGTATTATAGAAATCGGCATACTGAGGAAGGTTCATCATCTTCAACTGCTTTGGAAGACTCTGCCAACCCATGTAACCCTCGTAGTTGATCTTTGCCTTACCGTCCTGACCGCGCTTTGTGGTGATGAGAACGACACCGTTCGAAGCACGCGAACCATAGATAGCTGTTGCCGAGGCATCCTTCAAAACCTCGATTGAGGTAATGTCCGAAGGGTTGATTGATGCAAGCACAGAAGTGTTGTCGCTTGTCTGACCCGACATTGCAATACCATCAACAACATAGAGAGGCTCGTTTCCGTTAAGGGAGTTGATACCACGAATCTGCACTGAGATACCACCACCAGGGGCACCAGAGTTCTGAGTGACATTAACACCCGCAATACGACCCTGCATTGCTTGTTCAAGCGAAGTGTTTACACCTTGCTTAATTTGCTCTTCGTTGATAGAGCTGACAGCACCCGTCAGGTCACTGCGCTTCATGCGACCGTAACCAACGACAACGGTTTCTTCCAGCATCTTTGCGTCCGACTGCAATGTGATCGACAGGTTCTTCTTTCCGCCCACCTTCACATCCTGTGTGGTGAAGCCGACATACGAAACCTGCAACACAGCATTGCTCGACTTCACCTTGATGGTAAAATTACCATCATTGTCGGTGACAGTGGCATTCTGAGTGCCTTTCTCCAGCACAGTTGCACCAATAGCCTCCAGTCCCTGATCATCCACAACGGTACCAGTGACGGTCACCTGTGCCATGAGTTGGGAAGTGAAGAACATCATCAGAACAACAAGCAAGAGCTTACAGTTTGAAGATTGTTTCATCCTTTTTAATTTGAGAATTTTTTATTATTTTTTATTGTTAGTCAGAAAACTACGTACTTGGCTTATAGATTTCGGGGGCAAAATTACAAATAAAAAAGTGTAGGATAGTGTACAAATATATTAATGTATGATACTATTTTGACATGGTTGAATTTTAACACTACATTATAGTAGACGATTTTTATTCAACCCAACAAAAAAGCAGGCCCTCATAGTGAGGACCTGCCTTTGATTATAATGAAAGAGGGATTTTACATTGCGTCGCCACCTCCCCAATAATCACCCCAGATGGTGGAACCAGAGGTGGGCTGATCATTATTATTGATTTTCTCGGCGGGTTCATTGTCGTATTTACGGATGCTTACATCAAGGAGGGGACGGATTGCGAAATGATAGGTTGCAAAGGAAGGTTGGATATATGTCTTCTTTTTCATAGGGCCGAACATTATTTGATTATCATTTTGACGGCACGACCGCCGATTACCATAACATAAACCTCGCCTGACTTTGGATTGTCAACACGAACACCTGAGAGAGAATAAATGCCATCGGACATAGGCGTAGTTGCAATCTCAGGCGAAGAAATGCCTGATGCAGAAGAATCGTTCTCTGGAACAGAGAAAGAAAGACTCGCAGCAGAGGCAGATTTTTTAGGAAGTTCGAGATAACAACGGAACTGAGCAACCGTGTATTCTATGTTTTGGTCATTGCCATTATCATCTTTAACTGTTCCATTGCAGCAATAAAATGCAAGTTTGCCATTGTGATTCTGCATTATATAGAGGTTATCGCCATGGATTGTGATTCCTTGGTCTTGGGTTGTACCAACGAGGAGATTATTATCTGTTGTGCAAGTTTCTCTTTGAGTATATTTTTTAAGTTCGCCACACTCGAAAGTTACAGTATCGCCCGGTTCACCATAAACAATGACAGGGGTGTATTCTCGAATGGAGTTTGAATTACCATTTTCGTCTAATGGAGGAATCTCCACAAGAACTAATTTGTCACCTTGCATACCAGAAACAGTGAAGGCACGAAAGCCCTGAGGTTTTTCTTCGCCCTCAACCTGTCGATAAAACGGCACGCTGGCAGGATAGCAAAGAGTACCGAAGCCTGTAGTGCCGATTTGGTATTTCCAGCCGGTTGCTTCGCTTTGTCCGCTCGCGATGCCTGCCCCCATGAAAGAGAGCAGGAAAGCGAGAAGTATGACATTGATTTTATTCATTGCTTATTTCTTGATTTTCTTTGCATTTTGTTTTACATAAACACCACGCTGGTTGATGCGGCTATTCTGCTTAGCACCACCGAGGTTGTACCAGTCGCCTTCCTCAAGGTCGGCATTAATATCGTTGATGCCTTCGGTGATGATGTAGAGACGGAGACTCTGAGGAGATGTGAGGTTGTCGTATTCCTTTTCGCCAGAGAGTTCGTAAGTCTGTCCGTTTGCCTTATTGAAAAGCTTGAACGAATAGACATCACCGTCATCGCCAAAAATAGACATTGGACAAGACTCGCCTGAGAGGCCCTCGCCTACTCCATGGCAAGCACCATCCTCGGTGAATGCAGCAAGCTGATAGTCGAAACCATTGATGAGGTTGCCTGCACCATCAATAACAGAGACATTGACGAAGGTGTAGTCCTCGTATTCGAGTGGATCGACATCAAGCGCGAAGCCCTGAGCATCAGCCTTCAGAGGAGCCTTGTTAGGATAGTGCCAGAAAGCATCCTCGGCATTGTTGTAGTGATAGCCATAGACATAACCCGCACCTGGAGCGAGGTATTTGAGGTTGCCCACCCACGACTTGCCATTATACATAGCATAAGCATCCTCGCTCTTCACGACATCGTTGAGAACAGGATTGAAGTCGGCAAATGCCTCGCTGAGCGTCATCATCTTCCAGAGAGGGAAACCAATCCAATGCCAGTTGACACCATCGACCTTTGTAGGATGACGGAATGTCATCTGGATATTGTCAGGGTTCTGCATCTCGCCCTCGATGGTGAGCGTAGCAGGTTCGTTCATATAGACACGATAGCTGTTGGCAGGATAGAGCTGGAGTTTAGCAAGGTCGGCAGGGAGAGTACCACCCATACGCGACTTAACCTCCGTAATCTTTTCACTGATAGGTCCGAACACCTTATCGGCAGTATTGCCTGCCTTTGGAGCAACCCAAAGCGAGAACCAGTTCCAACCCTCGTGGAGTTCGAGAGTCTGGCGGATGTACTTACCAGCGCTGATGACATAAGGTTTGCTGAAATCGCCAAGAACAGAACTGTTGATGAACTTCTGGACAGTGTCGTTATAGTGGACAGAGCCCTTCCAGTAGTCAACATCAGCACCTTCGTAGATGATGCCCGTCTTAGCCTCCCAGACACGGAACTTGAGCATCTTACCAGCATCATCCTTATTGCCTTTGGCATTGAGATAGAGGAAGTAAGAATCCATTTCCTTGTCGTAGGTTGGTGAAGCAAGAGCCAGACAACGGCCAGAATCGTCGAACATTCCAACGATGTCGTTCTCATCGTCAGCCCAGTTGTCGTTGATCTTCAGACGACCAAAGATATTCATCCATACCGAACCGTCGGTCTGAGCAAGAGTCCAACCCGGATCAGCAGCAGTGACAGAGAGCGAAACAGGCATAGGAGCATAGATATTGTCGTTGCCCACGAGATAGAGCGTTGACTGATAGAAGCCGGTAGCAGTGCCCTCGACAGTAGAGAGAGTGACCGTAGTAGAAGAGAACGGACCAACAGAACCCGACGACTGCGAAACATCGAGCCATGAAGGCAGACCAACGATGTTCCAGTTCTGGGTAGTGCTTGAGTTGTTGTAGATGATAGCCTTGGTAGAAACCTGTGAGCCGATGCTCTGCTTGAGCGATGGCTCCTCAGCATACCAGAGGAGAGGATTCTGGTTGACATATACACACCAGTCGATTGACTCCTTCATGAGGTTTCCGGCAAGATCCTTCAGACCACGAACGCTGAAGTTGATAGTACAACCCTCGATGCGATCCTTGTTAAGTTCGGCAGGGAACGAGAAGACAATCTTATCTTTTCCGTTAGTGGTGAAGTTGATGTCGAGCGGAGTGAGGATGCCAGCAGCACGCAGACGAGGACCATTGTCGGAGATGATAGCCTTGACAGCATCTTCGCTCATAGCCCCACCAGCGTTATAATATACAGGGGCATCGGCAGTATAGACTCCGTTGAGGGAATCCGTCTTTACACGGTCGCCCAGATAGCGATTAGTCTGCAACTGATTAGCCACGACATGCGACTCCTCGAATGGATAGTAAGCGATGAGACCAGGTTCACCACCGTCGAGACGAGTATAGGCATTCTGCTTGACAGAAGCAGTAGTGCGATAAGCCTTCCAGAGGCGAATCTCGTCGAGTTGTCCCTTGAAGAAGTTATCAACTGTGACGCCCTCGTTGATGCCATGACGACGAGCACCCACTGCCATCTGCGAGTTGAAGAATCCGCCAAGGTCGTCGCCAGCAAGAGTGACAGAAGAAGAAACATCGACAGTATCGACAAGTACAGTGACATAAGAGTCGCGCTGCACATTCATGGCAAGATGATGCCACTGACCATCGTTGTAGCCAGAACCCATCTCGCGAGTCTGTCCCGAAGCACGGAGTATGATCTGGCCCTTGTCGCCCAATGACAGAGAAGCATGCTGAGCCGCATTTGTCTCGTCAGCACCAATACCATTGCTGAACATTGTCATCTCAGACTTATTCTGATTATCGTCAGCACGGAACCAGAACTCAAGGCAGTAGTCCTCATTCTTTCCGACAGGACACTTCTCAGTCTTTATTGCCATGTATTCATTCTCGCCATTGAGAGAGAGAGCATAGTTGGTGACAGGGATGTACCAGTTGTCAGTGCCCTCGAGTTTGAGGTCGCGAGAGTGGATGCGATCATGAGCATAAAGACCGCTCGACTCGTCCATTGGCCAGTAAGCAGAGAGAGCACGGCAGTTAGCAGCCTGCTTCTTGCCCTTCTCGGCAGCAATATATTCGAACGACTCAGCCTCGTCGTAGACAACAAACTGCTCGATGTCAGCATGGCACTCATCGCCCTTTTCAGAACCACCCACATAGAGAGGAACATTTGCGTTGACAACAGTTGGGTTGTAGAGCGGCAAGTTGAGGAAGGTGCTGTTAGCCTCGTTGCTTGTGCCGAAGAGGTTGTATAGACGCAGACCAGAATCAGCGCCCTCGCCCTTGTAGGTCACGATAGCATACATCCAGTCGGAAATAGCAACACCCTCAGCATCGACTGCCTTCTTGTTAGGGTTGGTGTAGATAGTGTCGCCAATAGCAACCGACATTGTGGCATCAGCATTATAGAAGAGTTTGAACGGCAGATCCTTGCCCTGAGGTCCCTTGAGCGTCTGGCTCATGAGACAGCTCTGCTTGCCGACAGTAGGCTTGTACCAGAAGGCAAACGCCGTACTCTCGTCGAATACCTGAACACGACTGGTAGTCTTGGCAGGAGTAGAGCCGTCGAAATGCAATCCTGAGAGATGGGTGACAAGAGCATCGTTGAGGACAGCTGTCACAGAGAAGTTGTTTGAAGTGACATTCTCCATCTGTATGTCCTCGTTCATCTGGAGACTGATCTCCGAACCAATGCCGTAGTAGCCATCGGCAGGACTTGGATCGACAAGACGCATAGGACGCTTGGTATCCTTGAGGATGCTGAGAGTGTCGGACTGAGTTGTCGTTTCCTCAGTAGCCGATTCGGTTGTGAACGACTCAGCAAGGAACTCGTAAGTGCCCTCGTCCCAATCGTACATCTTCACATAGACAGTATCGGCAGGAGTCTGGTCGTTGAGTTTCAAATTCGTAGGCTCTTCCCATTTAATCGGGCCATAGAAGCCTTCATACTTTGTAATAGCCTCCTGATTATGGACATTAAAGAGGATTCGCTTTGTTTCGAAATTGAGATCGCCCTTCTTACGAGACTTCAGTCGGATACCCGTGAATCCAGGACGATTGACATTATAGCCTGAGAGATAGAGCACGGCAGTAGTGTCAGGAGTAGCATCAGCATTGATGATGTTCATCTTCTGGTTCATAGCGACAGGCGACGAAGCCGGTTTGAAATGAACGCGGATAGAGTCCTTCGACACACGCTTGGCAGGCTCGCAATCGGAAGCGAGAGCAAGGATGACGTTGTCGTAGTTGAGAATAGTATTATCGGTCTGCTTAATCTCGAGTGTCTTGGTGACAGTCTCGCCAGGAAGCAGGCAGAACTGGTTAGAGTTGTTGTTGCCGATAGGTGCGCCATCGATGAAGAACTGCAGGCCGTAAGGGTTGGAAGCCTGATTCATGACAAGGTCGAAGATAGCGCCCAGTTTGACAGTAGCCGCCGACTTGTTGGAGAGTTTCACTGTTGTGAAGCAAGACTCGCCAGCAGGCACATTGAGAATGTCGTGCTTCTCGAACTCAATGACAGGGTCCTCGATAGCTATAGTACCATCGTTGAGGGTGACATTCTTGTCAGCTTCCTTATAATATAAAGAAGTCTCAGGCGCGAGATAAGGACACTTCGACTGACCGCCACGAGTGCGGAAGACGAAGAACTCGTCGAACTTAGGACTGTTCTGATAGAGGTCCTTCCAACTGCCCTGTCCAGTAAGTTTGCCAGGGAGATAGACATCGACAGAGAAATAGTTACCCGGCTTAGTGTCGTGCAGATAATAGCCGAAGGTCTGGGTGTTGGTTGTTGTATTGGTAACCTTTCTGTTGTAAGTTGCACATTCGCGAATCTTCCAGGTCGTTTTGTTATTTTTGTCAGTTAGAATTTTTTTGTAATGAAAGGTATGAGTGAAATCAGTCATGATACCGGATTCGAGAGAACCGGTAGAACCATCAGTTTTTGACTCAGTGCGAGTAATCGAACTTTGCTGAGCTGTACCCGCATCGAGCGAAATGTTGCCTAAGTAACCATAATCAGATTGTTGATTTTCGGTAGTATAGGTCAGACGGCTTGTGAAGTTCTTTGGAGTTTCGTACTTCACCTTCTCATTATAGGCAATAGCATCGTGCCATCCCTTGATCCACTGATTGTAGATGTTAATGGAATCGGCAGAATTTTCATTCTCAGGAGCAATCCAAATATAATCTTTGCCTTCAACCCACAAATCATCATCTTTATTTACATCATCAACTTTATGCTTTATAAGTGCATAGTAACCTGGATCATTAGTTATACCAGACAAATCATTCACCCATTCATTAACACAATTCTGACGTAATTTCTTCATTTCAGGAATGAGTTCGTTGAGGATATGCAACTGACTATATGCGAACATTGTGGTGATACTGTCGGCATGAGCTAAGCTCTTTCCCTGACCAAGAAGATAGTAACTTAATTTGTCCTTTGTAGGGAGAGCGCCTTCAACAGGATTAACTACCCTTTTGAAACCAAGCACATTACACTCAGAGAATGTCATATTCTTAGATGTACCCACATACACATCGCCAGCAGCACCATTATAAAGAGGATCAGCACTTGTCTGGAGTTTGTCACTCATAGTTAGAGTGAATACATTATCATTAACTTGGCCACCGGTAGTTTTTGAAAGAGCAGAAACGGTTGTGCCGTTTAAATTTTCTACATCAGTTGTAAAACTCAATTGAATTTCGCCACCAATTTGCCCTCCTGTGAAAGTCTGAACTTTTGTACCGGTATAAAAGTTATTAGATTCATTTTGCTCGCCAACCCATCCAGCTTCCCAATGAACATTATGAGAAAGTGTTGAGCCCTTTTCAATCCAAGAATAACTTGCATTGCCCGGTGGGTCGCGAAGTACAAACGACACGCTGTTAGGACCAGCTGTGACGAAGTTGGTTCCAGGGATTGGAACATTACCGAGGACAACACCACGGATTACACCATTTTCAGGTTGTCTTTCTACACCGTTGGCAGTATATGTGACACTCATCGACAGAGTGTGGTCGTCGGAAGGGTTAGGATAACCAGCAACCCACTGATATCTCACAATACCATCTTTGTCGGTATAGATGGTTCGATTATCGACCTTCGTTGAATCAAGTCCATAGGATTCGTTGCTATAGTCAATATATCCTGTGGTAGAAAGATTGTTGTGGATGACGAATTCCACATTGTTGATGTTGTAGATAGAGTCGCGTCCTGTAGAACGGTTTGTATAGCGTTCATAGAGACGCATATTGGTTTGATAAATACCACCAGAGAAGAAAACTGGATGACCACTGGTTTGTCCCAATGAGTTCTTTGTCTTGACGAGATAAGATTCTGGAGAGCCGTCACGCTTTGTTGCACTCCACAACGCTACGCTGTCGAGGTGCTCTTTATTATCTTTGTCGGTCCAATAATTGACGAAATACTCACTACCATGCATCAGGCTGTCCTTGCTAACTTCAACTTCAGGGTTGTACATCTCGAACTGAGGATCGGAATAGTTGGTGTACGACTTCTTAGCGTGATACTTGAACAGAGAAATGTCTGACGGTTTATCACTATTTCGGAGAGTATCTGCATAAAGAGAACCGTTGAAGTCGATGGCAGCAGGGATTTGAGAAAAGCGGAAGCCTTCGCCAGAGATCTCACTACCCATCTTACCGGTTGTCTTTACCTCAGTGACCTTCATGTTGACAGGAGGCACGAGAGCAAGGAACTCGCCAGTCTTAGGGTCAACATTGATGGTGATATCAGAAGAACCTTTCTTATAGATAGTCTGACTTTGGATATTACCATTGCCAAGAGTGTCGCTCTCGAGGGTGTTAGGCATCAGGAATGTATCGCTATCGCCAAGGTTGAAGAGAGCATATTTACCAGCATTGCTTTGAGGTTGAATAACCATCTGGGCTGTACCGAGGTTGGCATTAGTCTGTTCGAAGCCGATTGGTTTGTCGCGCTCAACACTTCCACCGACAATCTTTCCAGCCAGACGAACAAACGAACCATCGTAGAAGAGAACAGACGCTGTGCGATCGGCCTGGAAATTCATGTAACCCTCACGCTCAGTCTCCTTCAGAGGCTCGAACGAGAATACGCCAGAATCGCTAATACCAGTGACGCTACAAGGAAGACCGTTGTTGAGGAGAGTATGAGAATTGTCGCCAGCAAGAACAAGCTTGTGCATACCGATAGGCACTTGGATAACAGCCTCACCATTTTCGTCGGTAGTGATAGGCATCATCTGAGAATCGGTCACAGCAGCATTGTCAACAAGGATATTGAGGCCCTTGACAGGATAGTTGCCCAAGGCATAGCAAGCCTTCACCTTGACGCGGAACGAACTCTTGTCGGTGAAGTCGACATTGCTATGAGTGAGACTCTGACCGCTCACGAAGCGATGGATGCTTGCAGGCTGGAACTCGTGAGTGCCATAGACAGGAACAACCATATAGTTGGTACCCTCGCCAACGAATGGCACACCAGCAATCTGGTAGTTACCACCACTGTCGGTAACACCGCGATAAGAGAGAGCATCAGAGCCTGGAATATCGTTGCTGACACGAGGATGCTGAACGTCAGGAAGGACTGTGTTGCGGTTGTTCCACTTACCCTTTGGATGACTTGAGTCGAACGCATACTCGCGAACACCAGAATCGAAGGTGTAGTAGGCCGCAAGGTTTGTCTCGCTACCAATGATATAACGGTTGTAGGTGTTGAGAAGTTCGGTGTCGGAGAGACCCTTCGACCAGAGACGCACCTCATCAATCTTTCCTGAGAAAGTATTCGATATATTGTCATCGTTCAACTGGCTTGCTGTACGACCGAAATAGAGAGTATCGACTTTTGCTGTCTCGCCCTGATTCTTCATCCACTGAGTCATTTCACTGTCGGAAACAGAAGCAACCCAAGTGGTGGTTTCGGTCAGATCGGCATTAAGGCCAGTGAAACCAAGATTATACTTACCGCTGTTATGAGCAATAACGATGTGGTTGTTCCAAGAACTTTCGTTGACATGCATTTTCTTTCCAGCCAAGACGAGCGAATCGGCATTGATGTTCAACGCGAAACGACCAGGAAGCGTCATGACGCGATGACCGTTGGCCGTTGTCTCGTTGTTCTCTGGACGGAACATGAACTGAATGGTCCAATCGCCATTCCAGAACGATTCGCCCATACCAGGCATAAGAGGCAGACAGTCGTTGTCGCCATTGAAATACATTGAATATGCAGAACCCTTGTCGGCAAGAGTGTTGCTGTCGGGAGTAAGACGAACATCTACACCCTCGACATAGTTTGTGCCACCATTATAGCTGATAGTACCCATGATGGTACCACGCGAAGAAGCAAAACCGATGTCCTGGATCTCGGCATCCCACACAGAAGTAGAAGCCGTTGACTCGCACTTAGGATAAGCCCTGACGCGATACTGATAGACATATCCTGGGAAAGTCTCGTCGGTATAGGTCATTGATCCACCCGTACCATCGACGGTGTAGATTACATCCCAATCGCTTTCGGCCGTAGAGATAGAGTCGCCAGCAGTGTAGAGACGGCGAGCAACAGCAAAGAGCATCTCGGCGTTAGTCTTGTTCCTTACATTCCACGAGAGGTTGATCTTTGAAGTTGATTCACCCTTGCTCGCTACGAACGAAGTAAAGCTGACATCCTTCTGAGGAGCGAAATAAACGGAATTAGAGTTGAGTCTTGCATTATCACAACTATCGAGCAGCACCACATAATGATTCATGGCACAGCTGTTGACAGAAGAATCATCGGAGAGAGCAAGAGAAAGATAGTCGTCGGCCTGTTCGGTTTTGCATTCAAAAGTCTTTTCGCAAACGGAATACTTCTCAGGATGAGCAACCACATACTCAGTAGAATCGGCAACCTCGGAAACCTTCTGGTTAGTCTCCCATTTGAGCAGACGGACACGACTCTTGTCAAGAATCTGCGAGTTAGGAATCTTGGCATACACCTG
Organism: Prevotellaceae bacterium UBA1726; assembly: GCA_002316005.1. Lineage (GTDB taxonomy): Bacteria > Bacteroidota > Bacteroidia > Bacteroidales > Bacteroidaceae > Prevotella. Next base: position 47,433 of record DCIM01000034.1, read on the forward strand.
AATCTTGCCATTCTCGGCCTTAGGATTCTCTGCAGTGATGCTCATTGTGTTGCTGCAATTAACCGAAACGGAAGCTGCGTCTTCAGGGATCACACCGTAGCCTAAACTTGGGCAGATGAGGTTGATGTAATACGTGTTTCGAGTAATAGAACCCGAGAGAACAGGTTTGTTGTCGGTCCATGAACGCTTGTCGATACCAATTGTATCGCTGAATTCAACCATATTGCCCTTATCATCAAGTGCATAACGGCGGATAACCCATTTAGCATCCTTCCATATCTTTGCATCGTAGTTGTCGACAGTCCATCGGATAGACACCGACTTCTTCACCTCGTTGAAGGATGACTCGTTGATCTTGACCTGAGGGCGAAGAGCATACTTGCCACTGATGACGCCAGTAGTTTCAGGCATAGCCGTGAATTGCTGGAGAGTGTCACGCTTATTGCTCTTGGAATTTTTCAGTTCCTCTTCAACAAGCCATTTGTCGGCAACAAGCTTGATGTCGTAGGTAGTCGACTTGCCATACTTCATCATAATCATCTTATTGTCGGGACTCCACGACAGTCTTTCAGGAAGAGCATCATTACCGACACCCTTGGCAGAAGTTACGGGAACAGAGTCGTTGTAGGTGTAGCCCACAATCATTCCTTGTTCCTTGTTGCTAAGAGGCATGAATGGATTGCAGAGTTTGGAATTGTCAGCAGAGAGAGAGTCGGCAGGAGTAACACCGAAACAAGCACCAAGAGCATTCATCTTGGCAACACCAGCAACACTATTCGCATCCTGAACGGTAGAAGAATAAGGGTAGAGATTTACATAATGGAGTTTGTCGCGACGCCAACGAATAATGCTCCAACCGAAGAATTTCTCCTCCAGTTCCTTATCCTTATATTGGCTGTAGCCTTTATCGATATAACAGCCATATGCATTAATATAGCCTTCACTTGTGCTACCTTCATTCCAGTTGCAACCTACAAGAAGTCCTTGATCCTGAGCATATTCCATGGAAATCTTTGACTTATCGGCAAGGATGGCAATATTCTTCAATGTGACATAAGAACCGTTATTTACAAATCCCACTACTCCACCAATACGAGTTTTTGTGGTGAAAGGATTGGAGTTCAAATCGATGATACAGTTGTCGATTGTCACTGCTTGTTGATTATACATCTTTCCGATGATACCACCGCAACTATTCTTACCACCCTCGAATTTAGCAGACACAAAACAGTTCTTTATGATGTTCTCACCATCACTCTTACTCGATTTCACCTCACCAATAAGACCACCAACAAATTTATTACCCTTGATAACAGTATTCTGGACTCTTACGTTATCAATAGTGAAAGAACTGCTAACGACCCAACCAAAAAGGCCACCCGTCATCTGGGAACCATCAACATTTGGAAGGTTATCTTGATAGGCACCATCAATAAGGATGTTAGAAACAGTCAGTCCGGAAGTTCCACTTACATAACCGGAGATCATACCATTTTTATCACCACATTTTGAGCGACAATTAATAAACTTGATGTTCTCAAATTTGGCATTATTGGCACTATTAAGATATCCAACAAGAATAGCACCATTCTCACCAATTTCAGAATAGGAGTCCTCTATAGTAAGGTTCTTGACACACATATTAGTGCCACCCACATCAATAAGACCTGCGTTAGAATCACCGTTACCGCCATTTATGTAAAGGTTGGATATGGTTTTTCCATTACCATCAAATGTTCCAGTAAAAGTACCTTTGCCCTCTCCCAAGGCACGCCAATGATGAGCCCCCATATCAATGTCGCCCTCTAAGCGGATAATGCCATTCAAGACATTTTCTGCTACTATTTGAGTTCCCCCATAATTGACAACATGAGCAATAAAACTCAAGTCTTCAGGTGTATAGATAAGGTAGACAGTCTTGGTACCTTCTTTTTCTGTTTTAATATCATAAGTTGGGTAATCAATAGTCTTGAGATTATCCCAGTACAGTTCATCTGGTTGAGCATAAGAACTAACTGAAGAAAGAAGTGCAATGATTATCACTACAGAATAACGCCATATCATACAGTTATGACTACATGACATTAAGAAATTCCTCAACTTGTACATAATAAATTAATGTTTTAGTAAACTCCTTGAAAGGATTATGTTTTTATCTCTCGTTTTTTATTGTTTTACACTTTTCAATGAAAAGTTTTGCAAAATTATACATTTATTTTTAATAAACAAGAAAAACAATAGTTTTTAACACAAAAACATCATGATAGTAAAGGAACAAAAAATTGGCAGGCCCTCGCGAGAGAGTCTGCCGTCTTGTATATAAAATGTGGAGGGGGAAAATAAAGGAATTGTGGTAAAAACAACAATTTTGCGAATTTGAAAAGTTAAAATTAAGGAATGTGCTTGCGCGTGTGAAGAATAATTTGTAATTTCGCGACACGAAAACTAATCTGCCCCAAAGAAAACGGGCTAAAAAAAATACATTTGAATAAAATAAATGGAAATGAAGAAACTTTCTTTCAGATTCATCATGGCATGTATTGTGATGCTTTTGATGAGCGTGACGGCAAAGGCTGAAATGTATAATGTCAGCACTGCCGAGGAATTTATCGAGCACTGGAAGGCTAATCACGACATCTGCGTGGTGGCTGACATCGACCTCAGCAGTTTTGATGAGGAAGACATGTGCGAGAAGTACACAGGTGAACTGTGGAGCAAGCGAGATTTCGATGGTGACATATACTATACTCTGAGCAACATCCCCGAGATGCTGGCCAAGGAGATGGAGGGTGCCAAAATCCACGAAATCAGGTTCAAGAAGTGTACACCCGACTGGGACAATAATCCCTTACTGTCGAATTATGGCACTGCACTATTGGCACGCAAGAGCACGAACTGTCGCTTCTGGGATATCTACCTCTCGGAGATCACGATTAATGGTTCTGGTTTTGAAGATGCATCGAGCTATGGTGCCACTCTGGTCTGCCACGACGAGGGATCCTCGTTCACCAAGATCAGTGCGACAGGATGTAAGGTGTGGTGCGACGGTCCTTATGCAGGAACTCTGGTAGGTGAGGCGGATGGCAGCACCTTCGAACAATGTAACGTGAACCTGGGCTGCGCAATCTATGCGAAAGGCGGTGCTATCAACAGCAAAGCTGGTGGTCTGGTGGGAACGACTACGCATTGCACCTTCACCGACTGCAACAGCATGGCACTTGTGATGGGTCCTGAGGACGGACTGGGCGGTATCGTGGGCTATAGCATCAACACCAATTTCACCCGATGCAACAACTATGGCAGCGTCAAGCATGGCAGTTTTGTCAAGTTTGAGAATTTCAACTCAACCGTGAGTGCTATCCATGAAATGGTCCCATCTGACTTTTCTTCTGACGAACTTGACAAGTTGAGAAACGACCCAACCCTCGACCAAGAATTCTTATCAAAAATTTCCTCTGCCATGAGCGGCAGCTCTATTGGAGTGGGATTCTGGATGAATCAAGCGGCCGACCAGGCTTATT
>DCIM01000014.1:0-1263 GCA_002316005.1 Prevotellaceae bacterium UBA1726
GTCGAGCATACCACCGGCAAAACGACCGTCAGAGAACATCAATGCAGCAGGACCGTCCCATGGTTCCATCAGGATTGAGTAATACTCGTAGAATGCCTTGAGGTCCTCCGAGATTGGGTTCTTGTCGTTGAACGACTCAGGCACGAGGATTGCCATTGCCTGTGGCAGCGACATTCCACTCATCACGAGGAACTCAAACACATTGTCAAGCGATGCCGAGTCGGACATATCCTCCTGGAGGATTGGGCGAATCTCCTTCACATCGCCAAGGGCAGGACTCGAGAGGACACTCTCGCGGGCCTTCATCCAACCGCGGTTACCACGCACGGTGTTTATCTCGCCGTTGTGGCAGAGGTAACGGAATGGCTGTGCCAACTTCCACTTAGGGAAGGTGTTGGTCGAGAAGCGCGAGTGAACGAGTGCCAAGCCCGATGTGAAGTATGCATTCGAGAGGTCAGGGAAGTAGCGGCGCAACTGTCCTGATGTGAGCATACCCTTGTAGATGATGTTCTTGTTCGAGAGCGAGCAGATGTAGAAATCCTCGTCCTCGATGCGGCGCTCTATCTTCTTGCGTACCTTATATAATATCTGCTCGAAGGCCATCTCCTTGTCGTCCCACGCCGAATCCTCGTTTGCAGGAGGACAGATGAAAATCTGCTTGATGTCGGGTTCCACACCGCGGGCAGCCTCACCAAGCACCTCCGGACAAGTTGGCACATTGCGCATGTGCATGAGGTTCAAGCCCTCGCGCTCAATCTCTTCAATCATGATGGAGAGAATCTCGCCCTGTCGCTTTGCTTCCTTTGGAAGGAACACAAGACCTGTTCCGTACTTGCCCTTCTCTGGTACTGGAATACCCTGAAGAAGAATAAACTCATGAGGAATCTGGAGCAGAATACCAGCACCGTCACCCGTCTTGTCGCGAGTCTCGGCACCACGATGCTCCATGTTCTCAAGTACCTTCAGTGCATTGTCAACCAGTTCGTGGCTTTTGTTTCCGTGGATGTTAACCACCATACCCACACCACAAGCGTCATGCTCATACTGTGCACTGTACAATCCTTTACCCATTTGCTTTTGCATAATGTTATAGTGTTTGTTATTATCCCTATCAAAACTGACTAAAAAGACGCCAGTCCTTTTACCTTAATCTCTCTATTTGGCATCATCCTCTACCAAATTGCGATGCAAAATTACAAAATTCCTTTCAATTTGTCAAATCTTTCAAGCAGAAAACGATGATTAATTATTTTTAAGAATGCG
>DCIM01000014.1:1327-3156 GCA_002316005.1 Prevotellaceae bacterium UBA1726
CCAATCGTTTGCTTAACAATTAGTATTTTTGCAAAAATATCACTATCCACTTTTGCAAATATCGGCCGAATTCTGTATTTTTGCATTCGGATTACTACCAAAACAACATGAAAGGACTGAAAATCATAATCCTCGTTCTTGCGTTGCTACCTTCGTGGGCAATGGCTCAGGTGCAGAACATCATTCCACGACCTCAGGAATGCACTGTGGTGAAAGAACGCGTCTGTTCAATAAAAGACATAAGAATCGACTCCAAGAAAATAGGTTCCTTGGGTGCCGACGAATACGGCATTCGCATTCGCAAGGGAAAAGTCAGCATCTGGGGCAACTCCCATTGGGCAATGAAGACGCTGGCACAAATGGCTGACAACAACGGGCGGGTGCCTGATGTGGACATCCACGACTGGGCGGCGTACCCTTGGCGCGGTTTTATGCACGACACAGGGCGAAACTACCAGCCGATTTCGATGCTGAAGGAGACTATCGACCTCATGGCGCGATATAAGATGAACCTCTTTCATTGGCACCTTACCGACAATCCCGCTTGGCGAATAGAATGTCGTTGCTACCCGCAACTCAACGATGCGCAGTATCAGCGAAAAGGTCGCGATGAGGGGAAATTCTACACCTACGACGAGATTCGCGAACTCATCGGTTATGCACGCGAGAGGGGGATAACGGTGATGCCTGAGATTGACATGCCGGGACATGCAGCTTACTTCAAGGCGACATTCGGTTTCACCATGGATTCGGACGAAGGAAAGAGGGTGCTGACGGAGTGCCTTAATGAGTTCTTCGAGGAGATTCCCGCCTCATTGTGTCCATATTTCCATGTGGGAAGTGATGAGATTCATATTGCCGACCCACAAGGATTCGCCTCGTGGATTCAGACTTTCGTCAAGGACTCCGGTCGCATTCCTGTGGCGTGGGATCCGGGCCTCCCTACCCTTCCTTTCACCATTCGTCAGGGATGGAACGAGGCATCGGCATCGAACAGTGAATCGACGGAGAAGGAAGGGCGCTATCTCGATTCGTTCGTGGGCTACCTCAACTACTACGACCCGATTCTCTTCACAATGCGTGCCTTCCAGCATCAGCCTTGCGCTCAGGAGAAGTCCGACACCACAAAGGCAATGGGCGGAATTCTCTGTCTGTGGAATGATGTCAGAGTGGACAAAAAGGAGAACATCTCGCTTCACAACGGAATGATTCCGGGTATGATGACCTTCGCCGAGCGCTTCTGGCGTGGTAGCGAGAATGGCAAAGCCGAGAACGAGGACCTCTACCCCGACCCTTCCTCTCCACGAGGTAAGGCGTTGATGGATATGGAGCGCCGAATGACAGAGCATCATTTGCGCTACTACACGAATGGCGAAATGCGGTGGGTGCCTAACGCAAGCATGGCGTGGGATATCACCATAGGTGATAAGAATATGAAGGCGTGGGGCGGCGGCATCAGTCTTGATGCTCTCTGCAAAGCAAACGGTATGGATGCCAACGCCCAGACGGAGGCTATTGCCGAGACAACAATAACAGTGGAAAAAGATACCATCATTCGTTTCTGGTTGGGTTTCGACACCCCTGCCCGCTCTGACAGAATGGCAACGGGAATAGGCGAACAAGGACACTGGGAGAACAATGGTCGTTGCTTCCTCAACGGCGAGGAGCAGTTTCCGCCAAAGGCATGGCAAGAGCCAGGTGCCTACAACTATCCTTTCCACACATGGCATCAGTCGCAAGAGGAGGAACCCTACACCGATGAGCAGTTCTACTGGATGCGCGAACCCGTCAGCCTCCATCTGAAGAAAGGCACCAACACCCTCCGCCTC
>DCIM01000092.1 GCA_002316005.1 Prevotellaceae bacterium UBA1726
TGGGAACAATTTCCAGGCACAGCACCCAACAAAGCATAAATCCGCTATACTATCGAACATTGCTCCGTGCTTACTCTCCGCATCGAGTTTTCGGGCAAGAGAACCATCAATCATGTCTGTGATTCCACAAAATAGATATATTATCCAGAAGGGACTCTTCAAATCCATTGAAACATCAACAAGCAAGAGGCATATTGCACCAATGATTCTTGCCAGAGTAACTATGTTGGGCAAATGTTTATTCATCATCGGCCGGCTTTCAATCCTATCCAGTGGGCAAACCATAAATTGACCACCATAAATACTATTCCTGCCAATCCCCAGATGATAATCTCGGTTATGCTCATATAGTTCCAGATGCTTTGCATTCCGAAATAGGAATATGGAAGGAGCAATATACTTGTAACTAATCCGGGCACATAGCCTCTTACCACAATTCCCTGACCAATATGTACGAGCAGATGTATGGAGAATGCAATAAACAAAGCCGACCATATCTCTGTGGCAAACCATCCGTCAATGAGAATCCATTGCGTTGCCAAAAACAACACAATGAGTTCCTCAAGGGCAGCCACGGCAAAGGACAATGTACTCAAGCCCGATAGATGCTCAATTATCCGTTCCAACCGAGGGAACTTCGAAATCAGCGATTCCCTATGCCTGAGCATCCACCTATGCTGCACCATTACTTCCTCTGCATCGTGAATGATAAATGCAAGTGGGAAGGGTAAGATAAGATAAAGAACTGTTAGTGCGCCCATGACTTTTTATCTTCTATTTTACAATACTCGCTTTACTCCTGGTATCAGCCTCAGCAACCAAGCGACGAGGAAGGATTCTATCGTGATTACAGTTCCAATGAACATGAACTTGCCGAATGCTCCCATCCAAATGCCATCTGTCATAAACTGAAGTCCTAACATCAGAAGCAGATGAACGACATATGCTCCGAAGGCTTGCTCTGAACACCATTTGAGGAACTTGTTCGTGCCGTTGAGATATCGGCGAAAGAACCAAAGCAATCCGAAACTGATGAAAACACAAAGCAGGGATTCGTAGATACCGAACCACCTCCACTGGAAATCATTCCACCAGCCACCTTGTCTTATATAGATTCCTATGGCAAACAGGATTCCTATCAGCAATGCCCAACCGCCAGTGGTGTTGGTCATCTTCTCAAGCCAGTTGAATCTTCGAGCCAGAATACCAATAACAAACATCATGACATACTGCAGATAATGTGCTGGTTCCATTGGCAAAGGAATAATGCCGAAAGGCCATGTCCAGTAATCCTGTGGACAGTACTGACGGATGATATGACTGCCAACACCCATCACCGCACCAAGGATGAGGATGCCAATCAATGTAGGTCTTGAACTACAGTCATCCTTTATCGGCTTGACAAAGCACCTTATCAAAGCATAGATAAGACAGAATACCAACAGGCTCTCCACATACCACATGTGTGCAATCTCGAACTTGCCACTAAGGGCAGAGATAATGCCTCCCATGAAGAGCAACGGAACACCCAGTCGCATGAGTTTCTTCTGAATGAACACTTTGTAACCCTGTTTGTCGAAACTGGTTGGAACAAAGTAGCCCGAAATCAGGAAGAACAACCCCATAAAAAAGGCTGCATTGACAGAGAAGAAATGCCATATCCAAGGCATCACTTCTGCAGGATTGCTTGGAGCGTATGCCCATCCACCTCCATCACCATAAGCCTGACCGGCATGGTGGAATATTACAAGAACGGTAAGGAATACCTTCAGGTTGTCAAGGTAGGATGTACGTTTCTGTTCCATAATCTATGTTGTTAATTCTATAACCAATCCTCTCTCCCGCTCTATTTCGAGGAAATATATTCAAGAATCGCCTTTCTGTACAATTCTGCAGGTTCCTTGATACCTTTCTTTTCCAGACCATCATAGATGGAGCAGAAATTCTCCACTCTGGCCTTATCTCTGCAGTGATATTGATGTCCGATCCTTTTGTCTTGATCTGAACGCACGAAACAAGTGCAACACAAAGCAACGCGGTAATTACTATTATTCGCTTCATATTTTTCAAAACACTTTTTTTATATTTCCATTGTAGAAAACATCACCTTCCTCGAACATCAGCACCCATTAGTACTGTTTGTACATTATATAGGTCTCGCCATCCACCCAGAGGGTAAGAGTATTGTAATTGAGAACTTCGAAATGGGCAAAATCTTGCTTGAAGTCGGTGATGGAGTAATATTTGTTTTCATTCCTAGGATTGTCTTCTATACTATAGTAGGCTTTGATGTCCACATCCACGTCTTCTGTGATATAATGACGCAGTCTGCAATGACAGGTTCCGGAGAACTTCATAGTGTAATAGGGAACCTCTGAAGATCCTTTCGGACGGCTGCTCCAGAATGATTCGTAAAACATCCCCGCAGAAATGTCTTCCACTTTGTCGTAATAATCACATGATGTCAATGCTGTTGTAGCAACGAGAATCATGATAGTAAATAATATCTTTTTCATAGTCATTTGGTCATTTCCCATTTGGCGATTTCGTCAGGCTGAGCAGGAAAAGTCTTATACCTATCGGCACTCCAACGACGAAATGCCTCACGGGTCTTACACCATGAGAGTATCGTTGGGGCATCTTCTATTTGAAATTCTCTTAGTTTCGTGTAATCATTATTTTCTCCAACGCTTCATCATTGGGAAGTAACCTCGCATCATCTGCTTGTAGTCCTCACGAGTCATTGGCTCTGGCATATGCTTGTTTACTTCATCAACAAACTGACTGCAATGTTCTATCATTTCTTCCATGGTACATTCCATAGTAAAATGTCCATCCTTGAAACAATATTGGCAATAGTCGTAGTTGGTAGAGCCATCAGCATTCTTGCCACAATCCTCGTTCTTTGTAAGAGGCATTCCGCAACTCTGGCAGAACTGTGGAAGCTGACCTTCCTGGAATTTCTTCTCCTTAGCAGGGAATGTTGCCTCGTACTGCTCAAACTCTTCTTCCTTTTCCATTGCTACGAAATATCCTTGTGGAGTATGATAGGTTCCTTCTATGCCACCAAGATAACCCGGAATGAGTTCCTGTGCAAGGAAATATGGAACCTCTGCCTCCTTTGGTTCACCGTGATAGTGAATCTTCAACGAACTGGCGAGTTGGAATCCTGCATGCTTGTAGAAGTCGATATTTCCTTCCATGCAGATAACGCCTATACTCATCTCGCGAGCTTTCTCAAGCGAATACTGCAAGAGTTTCAATCCATATCCCTTGCGCTTATAATCAGGGTGAATAGATATAGGGCCGAAGGTAGCCCCCTCCAACTCCCCTTTTAGGGGAGAGTCAAGTATAATCTTTGCTTTTGAGAACATCACATGACCGATAATCTTTCCATCTTCTTCAAGGATGAAGTCAAGTTCTGGAATGAAGTCGGGATTGTTTCTATACTGATTGAGCACGAAATGCTCTGTACATCCAGGACGATAAATATTCCAGAATGCTTCACGCGTAAGGTTTTCTACCTCGCGATAATCTTTAGGTTGTTCTAAACGAATGTTCATTGTCTTTATTCTTTGGATGAGTAAATACGGTCAGTAATGTATTCTGTCCTTTTTCAATTGCAAATATAATAAAAAAATATTATTGCAAAAGTGTTTTTGACAGCAATATTTCCAATTTTACCTTTTTACTCTTTTACCACTTTACTATTTCCTGCTTTTTCTGCTTTCTTGCCATGATTTCTTTTGGCAAAGCGAAACGGCGTGGTGCATCCCAATAGTCGGATTTTGTTTCTTCCTCACGAGTCCAGGTGAATGTAGCCCATTTCTCTTTGTGTGCCACATAGGCTATTGCCTTCACTGGGGCTCCGTTCTGGTTGAGTTTCACCACCACATTGGCGGTATATGCCAGGGTGTCTCCCTTAGGGGTGAATTCGGCTGGCGAGAATAAACTCAGACTATCTGCCGCATAACTTACCGAATCAACATAGATAGTACCCACACCATCGATTGAATAGTTCAGGAATGTACCACGATCTACAATCTCAGTATGACCATCTGCAAATTTGTAGGTATATATCTGTGAGGCAATCATCACCACCGACTCACATACAGAGTCCTTATCGAAATAGCCGCTCACCTTTGTTTGCCCACTTGGCATAAAGCCATGTCCGTCGATTTCATATCCTGTTACGATTTTCGAGAGATCCTCTGCAATCGGGTCATCACTTGAACTACTACAAGAAGTCAATGTTCCTGTCATCATCATCATCATCGCTCCGGCAATCATCGAAACCGGCCAGAGCATACTCTTTTTTGTCTTCATAATTTTATTATCCTTTTAATCTTTTTCCTATTTAACTTTTTACGTCACTGTTCCCTGCGTTTTTACGCAGGGCCGAGGGTAGGCTTCCTATCTCACAATACCACTATCATATCCACCATTCTGCAGTGTCTTTTCGCTCTTCTTGAACGACTTTCCGAAGTTGGCATTCCATGTAACGCCCAGTGTAATCATATTTCCGTTGTTGCCGATGTTGTTGCGGTGTGTGAGTGGGTGAACCTTGCTCCAGCACTCGCTCTTGTATTCATAGCCCTTTGAATTGAACGGACAATGCCAGGTAATATCGAAACTCCAGTTCTTCAGTTTATACTGTGCATAGATATACTGCTGACGCTCTGCCATGTGATAGTACTCTCCTGCGAGGTTCCAGTCTGGGGTGATGTTGAATCCACAGCCTGCCACAAAGTTCTTATACACATACGAAGCATTGATATCACTGCGGACGAAGCGTCTTGTGTAGTGGAAACCCTCGCCTTTGCTCTCCTGATGCTTCCATGCCACATCGAGCGAAATGGTGAGATGATCCCAAAGGTTCTTCACGCCAAACTCTGCCTGCTGCCACATTCCATTGAAATAGGTGGAGTTCTCTGGTCGCATGACGAAATATCCTGTTGCCTCATCGTATCTTGTTGAACTCAACACAGCATCAAAGACATGCTCATTGCCGAAATAGAGGTTTGCATAGAATGCTCCACCCGACTGATATCTTGCTGTGAGGTGAGTACCAAGACTGCTCGATGGCTTGAGGTTGGCATTTCCTTGTACGGCCTCAATATCATCGTTACGCTGGAATACCGTTGTCAGATCGCTGAGCGATGGCAGATGTGGCACAAAACTGGCGTCACCGATGATGGTCCAATGCTCGTTTATTCTCCATCCCATACGGGCCATTGAGAGGTTGCGGAGATAAGATTTGTTGGCATCGTTCTCCTTCACATAGAATGCCTTCATGCCTGTACCTACACTGTAGTTCACCCTCTCGCCCAACATTCCCTGCAACTCTGCAAAGACATAGGCGTTGTTCTTGTCCATACGGCTCACGATATCCTGTACCTCATAGTCGTTGCGGGTATGGTTGAACTGATACTGGGCTCCCGTGCGCAGTTTGTGCTTACCGAATTCCTTGCTATAGACAGCCTCACTGCTTATTGCCCATCCTGTGTTCTTCACCATCACTGGGTAAGCGGTTGATGTGCCATCAGCGAAGATATGTGTCTGTGTTGCATCCTGACTGTTGTTTGCCCATTCGTTCACCACATTCAACTCGAGTTCCTGGCCATGCTTCATCTTATGCTTGAAGTAGAGGTCGAGTTTTGGCTGGAACATTTTCATGTGCCTACGGTTGTTGTTGCCGTATCTGCTCTCTACGCCATTTGTGTTCACGAGTGTCTCCAATGCTGAGTTGCTATGATGGTTGTTGAATCCTGAACCAAACGATGCCACGAACATTGTCGAGTCGTTATGCTGATAGGTATATTCGGCCGAGATATTCTGCTGAACATAATCCATAAGGGTATTACCCTTTGTGTCGCGCGATATCTTCTTGCCTTCTGCTATAAACTGCTCGTTCAGTTCCATAGGGTCATCGTTATAGTCGCGGTAACTCATGTTGTAGTTAATCATAAACTCCGAACGACCTTTGTGGTAAGAGGCACCTGCATAGGCATTGGCAAAACCTGTGGTAAATGCCGATTCACCATGCATCCAAACGGCACCACCGTCTTCAGCCTCACGCAGGATGATGTTGATGATACCCGTTGCTCCACGGTCGAGATAGCGGATGCCAGGATTGTTTGAATATTCTATACGAAGAATCTTTGCTGGGTCGATATTGTTGAAACGAACTCCGCTCTGTTCCTTACCGTTAATCAAAAGCACAGGACTACCGCCATCCACCTGAATCTTGCCCAATGCTGGGTCAACGCGGAGACCCGGCAGACGGAGCAATGAGAGCAATACGATGCTACGGTCGGATGCCTTCACGTCCTGCTGACGAGGAACAACCGTGAGGTGCGAGCCATGGTCGTTAAATCTGCTCTTGCTTGTCACAGTCACTTCCTGGAGGTTTTCTGTACGCCAGATGTCATCGTTCATCTTATTGGCAATCTGACTCTCGCCTTCATGCTCCTGACTCTCGACAATCACCTCTGTAGGGGTGAAAAACACATACACCGGCAGTTCGCCGATGACATTGTTAATTGCTTGTTCTGTTGTGAGGTTGTCAATCTGAGTACTCACAGGCATATTCTTCAGTTCGTCATACACAAACTGAATCTTGATGTCCTTGTTCGCGTTACCGATTTGTGTCAAAGCCTCTGCGAGGTTTGTGTTTGTCAAATCGAGCGAAATCTTCTCAACTTGCGGTTGTGCTACTGTTTGCGTTTCCGTCTGTGCTGTTGTTTGTGCCATCATTGTAGCCGCACCAGCAAACATCATCACGCACATTAATAATTTCTTTCCCATAATGTTTCTTTATATAATATTCTTCGTTTCTTTCTAACCTTTTTACTTTTTTACCTTTTTACCTTTTCACCTTTTTACCCTTTCCTTGCGTCAGCTGCCCCCTCTCTTTTAGGAGAGGGCTGGGGTGAGGCTCTCCCTTCCCTTCAGGGAGGGGTTGGGGGTAGGCTTCTCCTATTTTTCATCCTTTTGACGCACGCCGCTTTCATATTATTACACCCACCCCCAATTTTTTTTTTGAGGGTCGTCGCTCCGCTCCTAAACAACGGAGAACAACAAAAAACATAGTAACGCTACAAAACTGCACGCTGAACGATTTTTTTTCTGAGTGAAACGAATACTTTTTCTTCTGCTTTTGGACTGAACTCTCGTAGAGAGTGATGAATGAACTGAGGATGGTCGTTAAAAGACTTGCTTTTATAAGAGCAGCATCAGGTCATCCATCAAGCCAAAGGCTCAGGACAAAGAAGCAGACTTTTTGATCATCATAAACCTGCGTGGGGCAAGTTCTATATTATTACCAAAAATCATAGGCGACAGAACCTATTACGCCTGGATTAGGGATTATCCTCGCAATGTTAGGGAAAATCCTCTTGGGAATTAAGCGATAATGTGTAACTTTGGGCAGAATAATTATTAAATCTAAAGGCTTATGTGGAAAATTCTATTGCTTTGTTTATTTTGCTCGGTGAATGTCTGTGCTCAGGACATGGCACCAAAGATGATTGAGACGGCTCCTGCAGCGGACAACCAAAAGGTGATTGACAAATATACCCGATTCCGAAAATTGGACCGTTGGAAGAGTTCGTATGAGGACAACTGGGGCTATGCTGCCGTTTGGGGAGTGAAGAAAAGTTCGGTGATGTCGAACGAGGATATTGAGGTGAACTTCATCAGGAAATGGATGCCTCAGCCTGACTTCAACGATGTGGAGCAATGCTATTTCTTCGTGGAGATAAAGAACAAAACCAACAAAACGATATATATTGACCGCGAAAACTGTTTCAGAATATATCAGGATGGCACAAAGACTCCATATTACACGGCGAAGGATGCTGGCAAGAGAGAGCGCGTGATTGCCATTCCTGCTAATAAGAAAAAGTATCTGACCGAGTACAAATATGAGACGAAAAAAGCGGGATATATCGATTTCATTGAATGTCCGGAGAACTTTGAATGGTCAATGAAAGAGGCGGGACTTAATCCTGGCAATCATAATCACAGCGTACCATATCAATATGACGAGGACAATACTCCACTGACAAGGCGATATGTCATCTCTTACTCAAAGGATGAGAGCCTGACGGAATATTCTGCCGTGGCAATTGATTTCTATATCATGCAAATCTTCGTAACAAAGATGTATTCTGACAACCTGATGGACGAATGGATTGTGGGTTGCAACAAGAACACCATCACCAGTTGCTGCAGATGGTACAAGGAAAGTCTGTAAAAACTAAGGACAACAAAAGGGGGAAAGTCAAATTCAAGGCTTTCCCCCTTTTTATTGCAGAAATCTTGGAAATCGCTTTCTTGTATTAAAAAAAAGTACTATCTTTGGCCTTGCAAATTTTTCTGCGTATGTCAACCCATAGATTTGTCACAGCCTTTGTGCTTTTGTTCATATCCTGTGCCGTTTCTGCACAGATAGACAAGACGGGATATTCTCTTGTCTATTCTTCGGAGTCGCCTGAGGTGGCTTCATCGGCTATGACTCTTACCGACGAGGAACTGGCAAATTGCACGGGCGACTTCCTGAATAAGGAAAACCTTGAGCGCAACTGGCTCTATTGCCCTCGACATTCTTCAAAGTGGAATATGCGTATGGCGGAAAATGACGAGGATCGCGCAAAGGTGCATATATGCGAGAATGGCACCCTTCGTATGCTTGCCCTTTCGCCTGACAGTACCATAGAGAACTGTATCACTTCGGGCATCAAGATGAAGCAGGGATATAAATATGGTATCTTTGAGATTAAAGCAAAGTGCCACCCTCATGCCTCCAACTTCCCTGCCATATGGATGATGCCATCAAACCCTCAAGGCGGTTGGCCTTATTGTGGCGAGATTGACATCATGGAGCAGATTGGCACAAGCAGCATCGTGTACAGCACCGTTCATGTGGGCGCACGCTACGACCAGCCTGTGGGCGTTGACTACTCATATTCGGGCAACAGATGGTTTAATACCGCCTATCACACCTATTCTCTCCTGTGGACAAAGACTTGCCTCACTTTCTACTGCGATGGAAAAAAGGTGTTCGAATACGCAAAGGACAACACTCTCGATATTGAGAACAATCCATCTTACGAACATGCACAGTTCCCTTACAACGAGGAGTTTTACATCATTCTTGATCAGGCACTCGGCATGAACAGAAATTGGGGTGATGAGGATCCTGACCCTGAATACACCTACGAGACGGATGTTGCCTATGTGCGAATTTTCCAGAAGTCCGAAGATGAGGAACTCAACTGTGCCACGATTCCGGCATACGACTCTCCTAATATACGGAAATATCTAAGAGACAACCATATCTGTATTGTATGCGGTGACAAGGAATACAATATCGCCGGCAACAGAATTAAATAGCATTCAGCGATATTGTCCCCGCATTGAAAAACAGTTGTCCCCGCGCCGTGGGGACAAGTTTCCAAGGCCGTGGGGACAAATTCATTCCTTGCATTTATTTTTCGGCTATCACAGGAAGATGAAAATCCGGCATGCATTTCTGGGAAAAAGAATTTTGCCTTTCACCCTTCACCCTACACACAACAGGGGTTAATACGCTGATTTTCTTTTTGATACGGGTGTGCAGGGTTATTGCTCACCCTACACACACTCTACACATACACTACTGCATTGTCCTAAAAAAGTTGACTATAATAACAACATATATGGTACAATACACTAATTTATATTGACATCAAGAATTTTCTGCATATTTATTGTTTTTTCTCTCGTTCTTTCGGGAAAATGTGTTAACTTTGCACACAAAAGTCATCGTTTATAACGAATTAGCAATAAATTTCAACAAAACCAAATAAAATCCCAAGCATGAAAGTTCTTTATGTTTTCTTGGTGCTTCTGTTAGCGATGACCCAAAATTCCTTTGCGGGTCCTCGCACTCGTCAGCAGGCTATGCAAATCGCGCAGAACAAAGCGCAGAGCCTTGGAGTCGTTCTCTCTATGCCTACTCAGGCTCGTCGTTCAGCAGCAATGGGAGTTGTTTCCGACGAGGTGGCTCCTTATTTTGTCTTCAACAACGGTTCCAACCAAGGTTGGACCATTGTCTCTGGTGACGACCGCATGCCAGAGGTTCTCGGTTATTCCGATTCTGGCACTCTCGACCTCGACAACCTCCCAGCTCCTGTGCTGGACCTCTTCTCGGGCTTCGAACTGATGTACAACAACCTCGGTACTGCAGAGACCACATCAACTTCTGCCGTTGGTCCTCGCAAGACCGGTACCACAAATCTTGCCATTGGCCCTCTGTTGACAACAAGCTGGTCGCAGTTCTCACCTTATTATAATCTTACCCCAACATCGAGTGGTACTCATACTGCCACTTGTTGCGTGGCTACTGCCCTTGCTCAGATACTTTATTATCTTTACTACACTCAAGGTGGTCAGTCGTCAACAACATTCACCAACAGCATCTCTGTTAATGGCCGAACAGCCTCTGCTCCTCGTACCTACGACTGGTCGAGCATGCTCCCAAGCTACCTCGGCGAATATACCGATGCTCAGGCTACTGCCGTTGCCACATTGATGCGCGATTGCGGTTATGCCCTGTCTGTCACCTATGGTGTTAGCGAGTCTACAGCCTATACAAGTGCCGTCACATCAGTTGGACCAACTTATTTCGGCCTTGCCTCTGGCGCAAGCTACAACAACTGCTCTTCTGCTACAGCCTTCTTCTCGGCTATTGATACCGAACTCAACAACTACCGTCCTTGTCAGGTTGTGGGTAATGGCCACTCCTTTGTATGTGATGGCCGTTCTGCCGATGGTAATTACTATCACTTCAACTTTGGCTACGGTGGTGGCGATGGATTCTATTGCGCTGGTGCCTACAACGGCTACGATCAGTATAGCGACATGGCCGTTGCTACAGGTCTCCGCCTCGCAGGTTCTTCTTCGTCTTCCACAGCGAAACAAGGTCTTGAGGTTGCCTATAACTCTGCCATCAAGACAGCCGGCAATCGTCCTGTCGGTACCATCCCTGGCATGTATCAGTTGAGTTATTATAATACTCTCAAGGGCTATCTCGACACAGCAAAGGGTGTCATCAACGGCACAACAACCATGACCGATGCCAACATCAAGACTCTCATCAATAATATCGGTACTGCCGAGCAGAACCTTATTGCTTTCCCAACTCCATTCAACGACACATCCAAAAATACAGGTTCAACCTGGAAGGAATATGGCACTCCTTACTACATCCGTACATATGCATCTTACAGCGGCTCTCGTTATGGAATGTATTATAATACAGAGGGCACTACGGTTACTACAAGTTTATATCCGGTAAGTGATTCATGGAGTGGTTATAGGTATCGCCTTATTTACGATTCTTCTTCTAATGGATATTACATTGGTGACAACACTCTAAAGCAATATTTCGCCAACATTCCATCTTACGGAAGTGACTTGGTGACAAATTATTATGGTACAGCAAGCACAATGCCAAGCAGTTCTGATGTTCCTTGCGAGGTTATCGCTACTGATTATTTAGGCAATGGAGAGTTCGCGTTGACTATGCGTCCTATGGGCGAAGGATATAAAGATGACCATTGCCGCTATATTACTGCATGGAATGGTACATCTTCTGTTGTGGCATCTGCTTCTGTAGCTCCAGATTATGTCTATGGTGGCGACCCATATGGCGACTATTACTGCAAGTGGATTCTCGTTCCTACTTATAATACCAATTCTTCTTCTGGTACAGTTCCTACTGTCACTACAGGCACTGCTTCATTTACAAACAGCGATGTGAAACTGGAAGTAGGAGGAACCTATACCCAGGGTGTCACAGCAAACAACAGAAGTGGTACAAAAATCTTTTCTTCAAGCGACCTCACAGTTGCTACTGTTGACCCTACTACTGGTGAAGTTACTGCTGTTGGAGAGGGAACAGCAACTATCACAGTTGCCATTGGGGCAACAGCGGAATATTTCAAAAGCGGTTATTCTGCTGCCGTTGCTACATATTCAGTTGCTGTGACAAATTCAGCAAAGCAGGATCCTACTGCTTCATTCACCACCAAAAGTTATACTGTCAATCCTGGTCAGACAATAACGAACAAATTCACAACCAATAGCAATGGTGCTGTCACCTATTCAAGCAACGCTTCTGGTGTAGCAACTGTCGATGCTTCAACAGGACTTGTTACTGCTGTTGATGAGGGTACCGCCACTATTACGGCTTCAGTCGCAGCAACAGATACATATAATGCAGCTACAGCATCATTTACAGTTACTGTGAAGCGCAACGACCAGAAAGTTTCGTTTGCACAGCCTTCGCTCTCCCTTGTTGCCGGCAATACCGCACAGAATGTAGCTTCTACAACTGGCGATGGCACAATCACTTATAACTCAAGCGACGAATCCGTTGCTACAGTCGCTTCTGACGGTACTGTTACTGCCCTTGCCGTAGGAACTGCTACAATCACAGCTACTGCAGCCCAGACAAACAAATACCATTCGGCTTCTGCCACATATACGGTTACAGTAACAGAAGATGCTACTCTTCGTGCTAAACTCAATGCCCTCATTGCTCAAGCAGAAGGTATGTTCACAGCCTCTGAACTCTCTGCTGCCCAGACTGCCGCAAGCCAGGCAGGTACACCAATCACCGGGAATGTAGCCAGCAGCATTACTACAAATGAAAAGTATTTGATTGCCTATGTTTCTGGCAGCACAATCACATACATGACATCAACAGGAAAGAGTACGACAAACAAGAAAGAAGCCGGAGTATTTACCCTTACTACAAGTGGCACTACTTGCTATATCCAGAACTCTGACGGCAACTATCTGCAGGTTAACACAAGTAGTGGACTTAATACAGGTTTGAAATTCTCATCAACCAAGTCGACCTCTAATTTCACTTATCAATTCAACGGAAATCAAGTCCAGTTCTATTTTACTTCCGGCAACAATAAATACTATTTGAAAAAAGGAACTAACAATTATTACATAGCAACAAATACAGGTTCTTCAACTCTCACCCTTTTCCCAGTCACAGGCTCTTATGAAGCCGCTTCTGCCGAGCAGACCACTCTCATTGCTCTTGCTACGGCCATAACAACTGCCAATGCTGTCACAACAGCCACTCAGTCCGACATTGATGCTCTTGCTGCTGCCATTGCTGCTTATCTCCCTTACAAAGGTGATGTCAATCTTGATGGAACAATCGATGTCGCTGATGTTTCAGCTCTCATCACAATCCTTCGTGGCAACACACTCTCTGGTGGTCAGGGCAAGACCGACATTGACGGTTCTGGCACACCTGATGTTAATGATGTCCGCGCCCTTGTTAACAAAATATTGATGAAGAAAGAAGAATAAAGCAATTTCCCACAGAATCCAAGATATTTTTCTTGGAGAAATACTATAGTGTTAATTAATGGTGAAGGCAGCGCCCGTGAAGGGTACTGCCTTCTTTTGCGCGAAAAAATTTCAAAAATAGTGAAAAATATTATCATCAAACTAAAATAAATTGTACCTTTGCAAAAGAAAGAATGTCGGGTGAGGCTATGCTGTACTCGGCGTTACAAAACTCAAATAATATGAAAGTACTTGTAGTTGTAGACATGCAAAACGACTTCATTGACGGAAGTCTTGGTACGAAAGAGGCAGTGGCGATTGTGCCTGCCGTAGTTGAGAAGATAAAGAACTGGGATGGTGCGATTGTGGCCACACGCGACACTCACCCAGAGGACTATCTGAACACTCAGGAGGGAAAGTTCCTTCCGGTTGTTCATTGTATTGAAGGTACTCCTGGATGGGAGATTGCCCCAGCGGTAAGTGCTGCACTTGAAGAAAAAGAGGCAGAAATCATCGACAAACCAACCTTCGGCAGTACAATTCTTGCAGAAATGCTTCTTGGTGAGGACATTGACGAAATAGAACTCATTGGCCTTTGCACAGATATCTGCGTTGTAAGCAATGCCCTTCTCTTGAAGGCGAATATGCCAGAAGTACCAATGTCGGTAGATTCTGCTTGCTGTGCAGGAGTTACTCCAGAGAAACACGAGGCAGCACTTGAGACAATGAGAAGTTGCCAGATAATTGTAAAATAGGAAACAACATGAGACAGATAATCACCCATTTCACTGACAACGACCTCTACACCTTCTCTTGTCAGTATTATATCATGCAGCAATATCCTCGTGCAGAGGTGGAATATACATTCTTCGACCGCAACAAAACCTGTTATCCACAGGGTTTCGGCGAACTTGTGCAAGAGCAAATCAACTACATGCAGAATGTTGTAATCACCGACGAAGAGATTGACTTCATGACCAATAAATGCGTCTGGTTGCCACTTTGGTACTTCACATTCCTCCGTGGATATCGTTTCAACCCAGCCGAAGTGAGCGTAACGCAAGACGCCGAAGGTCATCTCGACATCACCATCCGAGGCAAGTGGTTCTCAACAATCATGTGGGAAATGCCAATTCTGTCGTGTATCTCAGAACTCATCCACACGCTCAATGGCGATATGGAGAAATACGACATTGAGGCAGAACGCCAGAAAGTGGTGGAGAAATCGAAGAAGATATTCTCGAATGGTCTTGTTCTTGGTGATATGGGTACACGCCGCCGTTTCTCTTACGACCACCAGAAGATGGTACTTGAGACAATGACCGAGACATATCGCTCACAGCAGTGGCCAGGCGTTTTCACAGGTACAAGTAATGTCTACTTGGCAATGGAACTTGGGTTGAAGCCACTCGGCACATTGTCGCATCAGATCATCTCGTTCGAGGAGAATGTAAGTGGAGTTTTCGAGTGTAACTATATGGTAATGAAGAAGTTCTCGGATGTGTATGACGGCAACAACGGAATCTACCTTTACGACTGTTTCGGCGATGATCTGTTCTTCAAGAACCTCTCAAAGCGAATGGCGATGATGTACTCAGGACTTCGTGTTGACAGCGGAAATGAGGAAGAGCAGACAGAGAAAATCATTGAGAAATACAAGTCGCTCGGCATTGATCCAAAGTCAAAGCAGGTGGTTTATTCAAACGGCTTGGATATTGACCGTTGCATAGAGATTCATAAGTTCTGCACCGGAAAAGTGATGGATTCTTATGGCGTGGGCACAAACCTCATGTGCGACATAAACGATGTGCGTCCTTCGAACATTGTCATCAAACTCACCAAGGGCCGTATTACCGAAGTTCGCGAGTGGCACAACTGCATAAAACTCTCGTGCGACAAGGGCAAAACACTCGGAAATCAAGACAAGTGCAAGTATATTCTCGGTCTTATTGACGGAGAATAAAGCAACACAGAAAGTCAAATATTTTCACAAGAACATTTTTCGCACAAAATGAATAGTAGGCGCAGTCAAAATGATTGCGCCGTTTTCATCGTGTCATTTAACTGAAATGAGGAGGTCATTTAAGTGGAATGAGCGTGTCATTTAACTGAAATGACAACGACTAAAAATAGACGAAATAAAGACTTGAAAATCAGATGGTTAAAAAAGGCGGATTTTTAGAAAAGAAGGAAGGAGAAGGGAGATTGCGCCATATACGGTGCAAAATGAGGCGACACATTTGTAAAGAAGATTCAAAACAAGAATCAACAAGAAGAGCGGATAAAGGCAACAGTTGAAGCAACCTCCCCTTCAGCACCAGAGGAAGTGACCACAGAAACAAGCCTGCGGCCCTCAACATATTGACCAGTAAGAGGATTGATGATGTGTTTTCGCGATTCTGAATCATTGCCCGAGGTGGTGAGACATTGATTGCAGAGAAGGAATTTCTCACCATTAAGGTTTTCCACCTCCCAGCCTTCCTTTTCTGCAGAAAGAGAACCCACGGCAAGAACAGAACTGTTGCCCATATTTACCAAAGCCGCCCCAACTCCATTGCTGTCAAGAATCGGACGAATTTCGTCCAAGGCATAACCTTTCAGGAATCCCGATAGATTGATTTTCCCCTCAACCGAGACATCAAAAAGACCATCGGTTTTGGTTTTCCATTCTTCGCAGACAGAGAGAATTCGTTGCAGTTCGGGAGATAACTCCTCAAAAGTCAATAATTTATTATTGAAACGCGACAATTCCGAGTCAATATTGAAACAATTGCCGAGAGTCTCAATTTCGGCAATTCGAGAATGAATCTCGCCCACGACATCAAGCATTTCCTCCTCTTCAAGAGACGCAACAAGCATTATGTCGACCCTTGAATGCATAGCCGAAAACCAAGAATAAAGAATGTTTTCGGCCTTGCCACGATTGAAGATATGAGGGAAAAGACGCAAAGGCAAGGACTATTTCTTTCGTTTCAACAGAAGGCGAGCGAAGTGGAAAATGAGTCGAACAATAACCCAAACGGCATAGAGGAAAGCCGTAGTTGCAACAACAAAACCCAGCGACCAGAACAATTCCGACCATTTGCCGTCGAAAGCGATAATGGCATAGACATTAAGCGCAAAGGCAATGACGAAGCAAACAAGCAAGGACAGAAGTTCAACCTTCTGGCGATGACGCGAAACAGTAATATTTATATCTTTCATTGCTCTTGTTTTTTAGTGTTGTAGACATCATAGTCAATCTTCATTTCCTCAGGGAATTCAAGAATCTCGCCCCTTACGATAGCCTCATGTCCCCACAGACAAAGTTGCGAAGCATAATAACCCTCTTCAGCAATACGCTTTGGTTGCTCACCTTTTATTGCAGCCTCAACGAATGCCTCAGTGAGGAGAGAAGTTCCGTCGTTGTCTGGTCGTTTGCCAAGGATATACTCCCCACCCGCCTGAGCGGCAGTTTCAGGAGCCCAACTTGTACCAGCGAATGCCGAAGAACCGAATATCTGCTGTTCCCAGTTGTTGAGCATCTGGAGGAAAGCCGGTGCTGGGTCAACATCCTCGAAATAGAACTTGCCCATTTCTGGTTCAACAGTACCAAGTGAACCAAGAATCTGCTCCTCAAGTCCATAGAATTTATTGGCGATGTCAGAGCCCCAAGTCATCTTTCGTCCTTCGTCAAAGACATAAATCGTCTGCACATTATCAAACACCTCACGACCGTCTTTCCAATACGTAATGGCACCATCGCCCATCACTTTTACAGGCATTTTGCCCAATGCCCAAGTGCCAACCTGAAGTTGGTGGCAAGCCAGTTCGGTCATAACGCCTCGTGAACTCTCGTCATAAAGTCGCCAGTTGATGAAACGGTCAGCATCAACCGTCCTTCCGTCCATCAGTTTGAGCGATTCGCCAGTAGGACGCTTGCTGAGATGAGGGTTTGCGGGATGGCCAGGAATATCGCGACACCAATCGCCATTTCTATTCCAGAAAGCGCGAATCTGGGTGATTTCACCAAAGGTGCCCTGATGAATCATCTCCATTGCCTTGATGTAACGAGGGTCGAAAAGTCGCTGTTGGCCAGTGAAGAACACAAGTCCTGTCTCCAGATGTTTATCGTACATCAGCTTGCTTTCTTCCATAGTGTAGCCAATGGTCTTCTCGCAATAGACATGCTTTCCTGCAGCAAAGGCATCAAGCACAATCTGGCAATGAGTATTCAGCGGAGTAGCCACAAGGACAGCCTGCACATTCTTATCCTCAAGAAGTTTGCGATAATCTGTGTAAGCCTTTGCCCGAGGTACAAGTTTCTGGGTTGATTCGATGTTTGGCTGATAGACCTCAGCAAAAGCCACAATCTCTACCTTCGGATTCTGGAGAAGGAATCCCATGAGGAACTGGCCACGCGAACCAGGACCAATGATTCCCATTCTGAGTTTCTCTCCACGAGTAGCATCAACATCGGCAAAGGTAGAAAGCCAAGGGCTTGTAGCCACAAGCAACCCTCCACCCAAGACACCAAGGTTCTTGAGAAACTCACGACGATTAATCTGTTCGTTCAACAGCATTGTAATTTCGTTTTTTAGTTTAGTTGCCACAAAGTTAGCATTTTTTTCATTAACAGCAATAAATAATCAGTAAAAATTGCGAAAACCCACTATCTATCTTTGACGGAGAGACATATTGAACGGACTGAAATAATTCAGAAACCGTATCTTTCAATTCCTCAGTTTACGGGGGCATTATCTACCGGTTTTGTACGAAATTAAAAGATTTACATCGCAGAAATAAGCAAAAGTGTTAAATTTTCGCTTTTTCATTAAAAATATTTGCTTCTTTTATAAGAATTCTCATAAATATTGCATATCTTTGCATGAAAATGATATTACCTGATTTATTTCAGAGACAATAACTGTCAACAATTTAACTTCATATATGATTAACAAAAGAAATTTGATGACTGCCGTTTTGGTCCTTGGATCACTTACTTCTGCATTTGCAGAAACTGATTCGCCAAATGCAGAAGTCAACATCCAACAGCAGGCGGGTTTCACTGTCAAGGGAACTGTGGTTGATGAACAAGGCGAACCAATTATCGGTGCTTATATCATTGACACAAATTCCGACAAGAACGGTTCGGTAAGTGACATTGACGGAAACTTTACAATCACTTTGAAAAGTGAGAAGTCAAGCCTCAAGATTTCGTATGTCGGTTACGAGACACAGATCGTAAAACCGCAGCGTGGTAAGGCAATCACAATTACCATGAAGCAGGACTCAGAGAGTCTTGACGAGGTATTGGTAGTAGCCTTCGGTGAGCAGAAGCGTTCAAGTTTTACTGGTTCGGCATCAGTACTTGACAGTAAGGAACTTGAGAAGAAGCAGTTGACCAATGTACTCTCTGGTCTTCAGGGAGAAGCTGCCGGTGTGCAGATGGTAAACAACTCAGGTGACCCTACAGCCACTCCTTCAATCCGTATTCGCGGTTTCTCAAGTATCAATGCAGGTAAGGATCCACTTATCATTGTTGACGGTGCACCTTATGACGGTGGATGGAACAACCTCAACCCTAATGATGTTGAGAGTGTGACTGTCCTCAAGGATGCTGCATCAAATGCCCTCTATGGTGCTCGTGGTGCAAATGGTGTCATCATGGTGACTACAAAGAAAGGAAAGGCCGGTAATGCAACAATCACACTTGATGCCAAATGGGGAAGCAACGAGCGATTGGCTCGCGACTACGAGGTTATTAGCGACCCAGCACAGTATCTTGAAGTTTACTATTCAGGTCTCTACAACTATTACCGCAATGAGAAGGGCATGAGCCCATACGATGCTCAGGCAAAGGCAAACAATATTCTTTGTGGCGACACCGCTGAGGGTGGTCTTGGATATCCAGTCTACACTGTTCCTAATGGTGAATATCTGATTGGTGAGAACGGAAAACTGAATCCTAACGCAAGCCTTGGTGCTCGCGTATATAATAATGGTGAGGTTTATACCCTTATGCCAGACGATTGGAAGAAAGAAGCATTCCGTGTAGGTCTTCGTCAGGAGTACAACATCAATGCTAATGGTGGTACAGACGCATTCCAGTTCTATGGTTCGCTCGGTTATCTGAAGAACGAGGGTTATGCCTACAACTCTGATTTCGAGCGCTACTCTGCACGACTGAAGGCTACATATCAGGCAAAGAAATGGCTCAAACTTGGAGGAAACATCCAGTTCTCTCGCTCGCAGGAACATTCTGTAGGAACAGGTGACAGCAGTATCTTCTATATGGTCAACTCGCTTGCTCCTATCTATCCTGTTTACATTCGTGACGCAAGCGGTAAGATTATGACCGACCAGAACGGATTGATGTACGACTACGGAGATGCCAACACCATCGGCCTCTATCGTCCAGTAATCCCTCAGGCAAACCCTATTCAGGAGAATGCCGTTTCATACGACGATTACCATAATACAACATTCACACTGAACGGCTTTGCAGATGTCAATCTGCTTGAGAACCTGAAACTGACTGTGAACGGTACTGTCACATCAAACAATGGTGTGGGCACCTATCTTCCACAGAACTTCTATGGTTTCGGTATTCTCGCCTACCCTACAGGATATGTAAGCCGTTATCAGTCGCAGACATACTCATATAACTTCCAGCAGATTCTGAACTACTCAAAGTCGTTCGGCAAGCACACAATGAGCCTCATGGGTGGTCATGAGTACTACCGCTACACATACGACTCTATTTCAGGTTCGCGCACAGGTCTTGCTTCGTTCTACGAGAACCACACCCTTTCGGGTGCTATCAAGGTTGACAGCGCTTCAGATTCGCAGGATGTTTACAACAACGAAGGTTTCTTCTTCCGCGGTCAGTACGACTATGACGGCAAGTACTTCGGTTCTGTTTCTCTGCGTCGTGATGCTTCTTCACGCTTCCACCCAAGTCATCGCTGGGGTACATTCTATTCTGTCGGTGGTGCATGGATTATGACAAAGGAGAAGTGGATGGAAAGTATGACATGGCTTAACATGTTCAAGCTGAAGGCTTCTTTTGGTCAGCAAGGTAACGACAACATCGGTAACTATCGTTATGTTGACACCTACGACATTGGCAGCAACAACGGCGAACTCGCCATTAGCTTCAAGTCGAAGGGTAATGAGAACATCACATGGGAGACAAACAACAACTTCAACTGCGGTTTCGAGTTTGAGGTTCTGAAGAGCCGTCTCTCAGGTAGTGTTGAATATTTCTACCGAATTACAACCGATATGCTTAGTGTTGTTTACGGTTCTTATTCTTCAGGTATTCACTCAGTATGGAACAATATTGGTGATATGGCAAACAGTGGTATTGAAATTGACTTGAAAGCCTTGATTCTCAGAACAAAGGACTTTGAGTGGAATTTCAATGTGAACGCTACACATTATAAGAATAAGGTGCTGAAGATTTCAGAATCGCTTAAGAACACTACAAAGGAAGGTCACCCTGGTTATACATCAGGCGACAAGTACTATGGCGAAGGTCTTCCTCTCTACACATGGTATATCAACAGATTTGCAGGAATCAATGAAGAAGGCAAGTCAACATGGTATTATACCGACAAGGACGGAAATCTTCAGACAACAGATGTCTATGGTAATGCCGATTACTATCTTTGCGGCGATGTTCATCCAAAACTCTATGGAGGATTCGGTACATCTCTTAACTTCAAGGGATTTGATTTCTCTGTTCAGTGTACCTACTCTCTCGGTGGCAAGGCTTATGACTATGGTTACTCAAGTCTCGTAAGTTGCCCTACATCGGCACTCGGTGGTACTGCAATCCATAAGGATGTTCTCAATGCATGGTCTATTGATAATCCTACATCGACTATGCATCGTTGGCAGTATGGCGACGCAAACTCAACAGGTATGAGCGACCGCTTCCTCGTTGACGCCAGCTATCTCACACTCCAGAACATCAACTTCGGTTATAATTTCCCTACTAAGTGGATAAAGAAGATTGGTCTTACAGGTCTTCGCATCTACGGAGCAGGAGATAACCTTTGGTACTGGAGCCACCGCAAGGGTTTCGACCCTCGTGGTTCATTCACTGGCGAGACAGCAACAGCCAACTATTCATCATCACGCACTCTCTCTGTAGGTCTTAATGTTAAGTTCTAAAAGCCAATATGAAAGATATGAAAAAGTATTTCACAAAATATACACAGCGACTCTTCGCCCTTACTATCGTTGTCACTCTCACATCGGGAATGTTGACAAGTTGTATCGAAGAGACACAGCCAACAAGTGTGATGACAAGCGATCAGGTTTCTGCTATGGCAACATCGCAGAAAGGTATGCTCAACGGTATTGTAGGTTTCATGCTTGATGTAAACACTTGGGGTTCATCAGGCTACTATACAAACGACTGGGGCTATCCTTGCCAGATGCTTTTCCGTGAGGTTCTCCTCGGCGATATCCCTTGCTACAACAGTACATATAACTATTGGGGATGGGTTGAAGACGGTACTGAGGAACGTTATTACGCTTACTACACATATCGTTATTATTATGACTATCTTCATAATGTGAACAATCTCATTGGCGTTATCGATCCAGAGAACTGTACAGAGGAATCGCTCAACTATCTCGGTATTGCCCTCACCTATCGTGCATTGCTCTACCTTGATATGGCTCGTATGTTCGAGTATCGCCAGACAAGCCTCAGCGCGATTGACGATAAGGCAACAGAACTTGGTTGCTGGGATCTCACTGTTCCTATCGTAACTCCAGACCTGACTCTTGAGCAGACAAAGAACAACCCACGTGCACCATTCTATACAATGTATCGTTTCATCATGAACGACCTCAACACTGCAGAGAAGTATCTGGCAGGATTCAACCGTGGAACAGACAACACACTTCCTGACCAGAGCGTTGTTTATGGTTTGAAGGCACGCTTGTATCTTGAGATGGCTTCACGCTTCGACACAACCTACGGCAATGCTGATGCTCAGGCAAATGCAGCTAAGGACCTTGCAAAGATGGAAGCAGCAGAACAGGCAAACAACGACGGCTATTGCTCTATCGGTGCATCAAATGCGACACAGTGCTATGAGAAAGCTGCTGAGTATGCTGTAAAGGCAATGAAGGGCTATTCTCCATTGACAAAAGACCAGTGGCAGAGCACTACTCAAGGTTTCAACACTCCTGACAACAACAATTCATGGATGTGGAGCATGAAACTTGCAAACAAAGAGCAGCTCGGTGCATACTACTGTACATACACAGCAACAGTAGGTACAGAACCAACTTGGACAATGGGACGCGGATATAATGCTTACCGCCTTATTGGTAGCAAGATCTATTCTTATATCAACAAGTCCGACTTCCGTCGTGCAACATGGCTTGACCCTAATGATGCTGGTAAGAAGCCAAACCGCAATTACTACAAGACACTCCTTGATGACGATGACTTTAAGACACTCCCTGCATATGCAAACTTCAAGTTCCGTCCAAACCAGGGCGACCTTGACGATTTCTATACAGGTCTTCTTGTAAGTCTTCCTCTTATGCGTATGGAGGAGATGGAATTCATCAGAATCGAGGCAATGGCTCATAAGGAAGCTATCGCAGGTAGCACTACAATGCCACAGGCTTCGCAGGAGCTACAGGATTGGACTAACAACAACCGTGTTACTGATGGTTCGTATGTTGTGAAGGATGTTCAGGGAATCTCAAGTTTCATTGAGAAACTGATGATCCAAAAGCGTATCGAGTTCTGGGCAGAAGGTATCCTCTACTTCGACTACAAGCGTCTGAAGTTGCAGGTTCGCCGTAAGGACAACACAAACTATGAGAGCAACTACCTCATCAACTCACCTAAGGATTATGTATGCCCTTGGTTCAACTATTTCTTGCTTGACTACGAAAAGGAAATCAATGTGGCTTGTGTAATGAATCCTGATGTAACAGGTGCTCTTGACACATCAAGTCCATACTAATGCGGCCGTAAGCCTAAATGATAAATTATAAATGATAAATGATAAGTTTATGATTAGTTCAAAGATATATAAAGGTGTTGCTGGAGGATTGTTTGCGCTTTGCCTTTTGGCTTGCACACCAGAGGACAATTCTTACGAGCCTGGCAAACCAGTCTCTGCAACAAGTGTTGGGGCATATTTCCCAAACACTAACAAAAGTGAGATTATCAAGGCCGACAGTGATGAGAAATCTTTCGAAGTTACTGTTAAGCGTGAGAAGACCGATAATGCTGTGTCTATTCCTATCGAGGTAGTCTCGAAAACCGACAACATCTCTATTCCAAGTACAGTAGAGTTCGCTGCAGGTGAAGAGGAGACATCTATCACTCTTACTTACACAGACCTTGAGACAACTCCTAAGTTTGACATTCGCTTGAAGGAAGAATATACCAACCCTTACAAGATCAAGGATGGTAGCATGGAATTCGCAGGAAATGTATTCCGCCTCAACCTTATCTCAGATAATGTTATTATGAAGGACTACGATGCAAGTTCAGGTTACACCACAATTTTCAAGGATGTTGTAACATCAATCTACCAGATGGGTAATGAGAATAAGTTCATCTGGCGTAACTTCCTTGGTTCTGGCATTGACTTGAAGTTCAAGATTGACGGTTCTTTCAATTCTGAGGATGTATTCAAGAGCAGCGGTTCTGTAGTTCCTCTCAATCACTATATTGAATATGGTGAAGACGGATGGTGTCTTGCTTCTGATGAAGAAGGTACTCTCTATGCAGACTGGTCTGTGCCAAACGGTACTGTCGAGGGCTGGATTTTCTTCTACTATGAATATGAGGGATCTTCTTATTTCTATATTGATTTGAATCCTACTACATCAAAGTCTGGTAAGGAGTATGGTTGGGGATATTTCTGGCCAGCTTACTACGACTCATGGTCAAACCTTGATTATAGTGCATTCTATATATATTATAATTAAGGTGTAGGAATTATTATCTAAGTAAAGTGAATTACAATGAAAAAGTTTTCTATCATAATCGCAGTTTTCTCGCTTTTCATAGTTTGTCTGCTTACAACATCCTGTGAATCGCGCGAGCAGATGTCTTACGGAGAAGGTGCTACACCATTGTCAACTCCAAACGTTGTAGTGAAAGAGGCTCAGCACAACTCTCTCACTTTCCGTTGGGAACCTGTTGCTGATGCCATTGAATACGGCTACAACCTCTATGACGCTGATGGTAATCTTGTTGAGGGCGGAACTACAAAGGTTGATACTGTCAAGATTGAGGATCTTACTTATAGTAGCGCCTATACATTCCATCTCTATGCATATGCTAAGGTCGTTGGCGAGAAGACAACATCTCCTGCTGCTGTAATCCTGGCAAATACTACATTCTGGTCGCCTGTCAGCACATCAGGTACATACACCTCATCAATCGTCGTGAGCACAACAAAGTCATGGAGTGTTGACATAGATGAGGCAAGAGAGGCTGGAAAGGATGATGAGTACGGTACATTTACTGTTTCATCTTGGTATAACAAGAGTGGCTACGATCTCCAGTTTACCGTAAATCCAGATAGTACTATCAATGTTTTGAATGGTACTCGCGAAGGAACGGAATATGTGATAGTTCTGGCTGGTGCTTCTAATATCAAGACTGACAAGAATGTTCGAAAAGGTGTAGAAATTGAAGAATCAAAATGCCGATTCGACAGAACAAACCAGCTCCTTAAGTTATATGTGCGTTCGGTTAGCGACCCAACCATTGAGGGCGTTGACGAATTGACTTGGGATTAACAAAAAGTTTAAGTCCATTGAAGGAAAATATGAAAAAAATTGCTATCTCTCTACTGTTATCCGTATTTGTAGCATTTGTTGCAAAAGCAGATATCATTGACGCTCAGCAAGCATTAAGAATTGCGAGAGCGACTCTAACCAACTGCGCCGAGAATGGTCCAAGAAAAGCAGCAATGGCAAATGCAGAGATGAGAATCATCCTTCAGGACAATCTTCTTACAGAACCAGCATGGTATGTGATCACTCCTGCTTCAGGCGAGGGCTTCGTAATTGTTTCTGGTGAGGATAGTGAAGACGAAATCATCGGTTATTCCACAGAAGGTATGGCTGATGCAGAAAGCATGCCTCCTGCACTTCGTGGACTTCTTGATGATTATTCCAATCATATTTCCCTCGTAAGACAGGGATTGGCCGCACCAAATACCAAAGATGATCAGGACGAAGAGGAGACACTTCCTTCAAAGATTCCTTCTTCTGTTTCACATCTGGTTACAGCCGAGTGGCATCAGGGAGGTCCTTACAACAACCTCTGTCCTATAATCAATGGTTCTACCTGTCTTGTTGGTTGCACCGCTTTGGCAATGGCACAGGTGATGCACTACTACCAATACCCTGTTTCAGGAACTGGTACTGTAAAGTCAATGTCAAGCGGTTCGCAGATTTCCGAACTGAAACTCGATGACATCGTCTTTGATTATGCTAACATGCTTGATATTTATACCGAAGGAGAATATACCGAAGAGCAGGCAAATGAAGTTGCAACTCTCTGCCTTGCATGCGGATATTCTGTAAGTATGCAGTATACTCCTACTTTTAGTGGTGCCTATATCGAAGACCAGTGTAGGGCATTTATAAACAAGTTTAAATATTCTTCCTCTGCAAGGATTATCGTTAGAACAGGTGCTTTGACAAACGACCAGAAGTGGAAGAAGAGACTGAAGGAAGAACTTGCAGAAGGCAGACCAATCTGCATCAGTGCCTATCATGCCACTAATGGCGGTCATAGTTTCATCTGCGATGGTTATTCTTCGCTCAAATTCCATATCAACTGGGGATGGGGACCTGGCAACGCGGGTATCTCCTATAATGGTAACTATAACATCCTGACTCTTGTACCTGCTGGCGAAAGTGGTGGTTACACTGACAATCAGCAGTTCCTTATTGGTGTAAAACCAGCTGTGGAGGGAGAGGCGTCTTACACTCATTACTTCATTGCAGCTAATGATTCAATTTCCGACTATGCTGCTGATGGCAATAATGTATCGTTCACAATTCCTGCGCTGACAAATGCTACAGATTCAAGAATGAACGGCTATATTTACGGTATTGTCAATGATGTATATGGCAATACTCAGCAAGAGTGCAATCTGAGTTCGTTGGATATTAGAGGTAAGAGAGACAGCAATCCTATGAATGTTGGATTGGAGGTTTCATCAAGCCTTAATGACGGAAACTATTATCTCAACTTAGCGTACAAGCCAAACAACTCGGAATACTATCAGGATTTAGAATCGTGGTATAACAAGACAACACTACGCCTGACCATTTCCAATGGACAAGTCTCTGCTGTCAAGGCCTTGACCGATGATGAGGTGGCAAGCGAAATAGCATCGGGCATCAATGATGTAGTTCGTCCTTCCGAAGAGAGTAATACACCTATTTATAATATACAAGGACAACAGGTAAGTAACCCCCATAAAGGATTGTTTATAAAGAACGGAAAGAAGATTCTCTTTCAGTAAGATATGAGAAAGGCACTTGCAATCATTATGCTGGCAATGCTGACCAATGTTGGCATTCAAGCAAAACACATCACAAGCAACGAAGCTTTGCAACTGGCTTTTAGTAAAGCCGGCAACAGAGCCTCTATGGCAAAGAGTGCCCAGAAATATCAGTTGGTTTATTCCACTGATACATATTACGCATACAACGGAACAGACAATGGCTTCGTTATTCTTGGCGCCGACGATTGCATCCCTGATTTGATACTTGGTTATTCAGACAACGGACATTTTGACTATGTAGCAATGCCCGATGCCATGAAGAGTTTTCTTGAAAAGATGAGCGAGGAATTGGCAATGTTTATTGCTCTCCACAACGCAAATAATCATCGTGCATTTTCTTCTCTCGATATCCTTGCCCCTATTGAACCAATAATAAGTAGTCGTTGGAATCAGAACTCGCCTTATAACCTCATGGCTCCTACAACAAATAGTGGTGAGCACTGCCTTGCAGGTTGTATGCCCGTGGCAATGGGGCAAGTTATGAATCATCATAAGTGGCCTCAGCAGGGAACTGGTTCGCATTCCTATTCATGGAATATGAGCGGCACTCAGAAGTCACTCTCTATGGATTTCTCTGAGAGCATATACGATTGGGACAATATCTGCGATTCTTACGGAAATAATTCCACTGAGGAGCAGAAGAATGCAGTTGCAAAACTATTGCTTGATTGCGGTGTGAGCGTCAATGCTACTTATGGCACTGGCGTTACAAATGCCTATGTTGATGATGTTGTATACGCTCTTGTAGATTATTTCAACTATAGCAAAAGCCTTGCATTTGTCAACCGCCAATACTACACAAAACGCGAATGGCGGGATCTGCTTTATAACGACCTTGATGCCGGACTTCCTGTCTATTATTTCGGAAAAAGCCTTGATGGAGGACATGCGTTTGTATGCGATGGCTATAAAGATGGTCTCTTCCATATCAATTGGGGATGGGGCGGTATGAGCGATGGCTATTTCCAGATAGCGCTTCTCGACCCTGCAGAGCAAGGACTGGGTGGCTCGTCGGGCGGCTATCAGTTCAACCAAAAAGCCATTATTGGTATTGAACCGAATAACGGTGGACTGTTGACTCGACTCTTGTATTGCACCTACGATTTCAAGACAAGTACAAAGAAAACCGAAAAAACAGCAAATGTAAATTTCTCTGGTAGTTTTGAGAATCAGTCATGCCTTGCCACAACAGTTTCTTTGGGCATCAAGATTGTTGATGAAGAGGGAAATATTCAGTATGTTGCTTCTTCTAACCTAAAGAACAAGAATATGCCGAGAGCAGGAAAGCTGATGAACATGACTGTTCCAATGGCTGACGCTTCGCTTGCTCAGGGCAATTACATCATAAAGCCGGCCTATTACGATGCCGACAAAGACGAATGGACAGAGATGAGAGTACTCAAATCTGCTTCGCTGCAATATGTCATTGCAAGTGTCAACGAAAACGATAGCATCTTATTCTCAACGCCTACAACAGCAGCCAAACTGCAAACAAACTCCCTTGAGGCAAGAAACAGAGTTCTGGCTGGCTATAGCACCTATGTTGATTTCAATGTCACATGTGTGGAAGGCGACTACCTTAATAATGTATATGTGGCCTTCCTTGAAAGCGGGACAGACAATATTATCAGTAAGTCGGAGAAGAATCTCATTGACCTTGCCGAGGGCGAGGACTATTCTTATTCATGCACTATTGACAACCCTGCTGAAGAGGGCGCTTACGATATGGTTCTGCTCGACGAAAAGAAAAACATCATCAGCGAAAGGGTTTCAGTTACTGTAGAGAAGGCACCTGAGGGCGAACTTGCTATAACCGGAAAGATGACGGTTAAGAACAAGGCTGTTGACGATCTTCAGTTCAACTTGAACCTCACTTGTACAAGCAGTGTCTTCAATTATAAGATTTCTCTCTATGTATATGATACACAGGACAATGTTCAGTTGTCAATAGCGGGAAAATCAAGAACTTTCTTAGTTGCTGGCGATGACCCAATTGACATTTTGTTCTCAGCATCGTCTAATTTAACACCGGGCAAGAAGTACTTTGTCAATGCCTATTATCCAAATCCAAGCTGGATAAAGATTTGCGGAGCGCAATTCAAGGCAGAGGAGGCTACTGGCATTGAAGATATCTCAGAGAGACAGATAGAGGAGGATGCTCCTTGCTACAACATAGCCGGACAGCGAATAGATGGTAATGCAAAGGGCATCATCATCAGGAACGGCAAAAAGTTCTTCACGAAATGATAAGTTGTTACTTTTTTTTAATCACAATAATGTTTAATTTCTAAAAATTACTCTATGAAGAAATTATTTTTACTCCTTGGTTGCGTGCTTATGGCCGCTACAATGTCTGCAACAACTTACAAAGGTTGTCTCTATCAGGCAAACGACAACTACTGGACATCACCAGCTTATGATGAGAATGGTGAGGTAGCCATCACTGTGCAGGTTTCTGACGACAAGTCGACTGTGACTCTTAAGGACTGGACTGGTGACGCTGGTGTTGACCTCGCATTCACACTCGCTGAAGATGGCACTATCGCAAAGATGAACGGAAAAGACCCTGATTCTTATGGTAGCCAGTGGGTCGGCATCGGTTCTTTGACTGACGGCGACTATAATGGTGTTTACGCTTACTACCCAACAAACACATTAGTTACACTCAACGAGGATGGCTCTGGCGAAGGTTATTTCCAGGTTTATTCTTATAATGAAGATGGTGGTTGGAAGTATATCTACTTCCGTTGGGGCACTGAGACTGTATCAGAAGTCACAGAGACTGAGTATCCACTCTCTATCTACAAGGGGGACGCTGAGGATGATGACTCATGGCAGGCTCTCCCTTACGGTGAGAACAATGAGTATGGCGCAACCATCGCTGTTGCTTCTGACCTTTCTTATGTAATCATTAAGGACTGGACAGGCGAATCAGACGCAAACAATGTTGTTAATGCTAAGCTTATGCTCGACGCAGACGGTAATGTTCAGTCAATCAACGGTTATGGTGATAGCGGTTGGGGTATCGAGACTGGTACTGTAGAAGACGATGGTTACTATTGTGTTTATGTTTACCCAAGCTACAGCTACGTAGAGTTTACTGCAGAGGATGGCAGCGAGGGTGCTGGATACTTCTACATCTACACATTTGCAGAACCTGCTGGCTACAAGAGCATCAACTTCTACTGGCCAGGTGAGGCTCCAACAGGTATCAGCACAGTCAAGACTTCTGTAAACGACAATGCTGTTTACAACCTCAACGGTGTTCGTATGAACAGCGACAACCTTCCAAAGGGTGTTTACATCATCAACGGAAAGAAGGTCGTTAAGTAAAATATTCGCCCCCCTCTTCAGGGGGGCTTTTTGTTTCTATACGACACACTATTATACAGAGAGACTATGAAGAAATCATTTCTTTTAGGACTTGCATTCCTCGGAATGCTTTCCGCAAACGCTCAGGACAAAGAGGTTAAGTATAGCTATCCTTTTGAGACAGCCATCAACCACGAGTATCCTGCTACAAGCACAGAGTCGAGCTATGGCACACAAAACAACCTTCTCGAACTCAATGGTGTTGGTAATGCAAAAACCACTCTCTACGCCTACACCGATGGTACTTACAAGATTGCTGCATGGTGTGGTGTTGAGGGGTATGACCTTGACTTCACTCTTGCTGAGGACAGCACAATAACTGTGCTCAACGAGAATGCTGAATATAAAGAGAGCAAGGGCTACTGGAAAGTTCCTACAGGTCTTGAGACATATGATCGTATCCAGATTTTCGCTAAGAAGGAGAATACAGACGGTGGTCTTCGTTCAAAGATCTGCGTTTCAGAGACTCAGGCTACTGTAACCCTCCGTTATAACAGTTATGTATGGGAGAAGGGCAACACTGGTAATGCAAGTGTGATGGCTGCATACTATGGCCGTGGCTTTGCTGGCACTCCTACGAAGTATGCAATCTCAGAGAACGAATGGAGCGATGAGGCAAACAATTATGTAGAAACCTACGACCTCAACACCCAGAATACATCTACTGTTGATGTTTATACACTCGGCGAAAACAAGTATGTTGCTAAAGACTGGTTGGGCGAGAACACTGGTGACCTCTATTTCACTGTCAACGAGAATGATTCGCTCATTGTAGATGATATCGCTAATCTCTTTGCTGATAATGGTTTCTGGTACTATTACAACATCAACCTCGCTTCTGATGGTATTGATCCAATCTGGGGCAGCAAATACAATGGCAATAGTTTTGCTATTGGCTTATGGTATGGTACTGATGCAAGTGATGCTGACACCTATGTCTACCGTTACATTTTCATTGAGCCTATCACAGAGGGCATATCAGATACTATGGCTACTGACAACAGAAGTGGCGCTACCGACAATGCCGTTTACAACATCGCGGGTCAGCGTATAGGCAATAACTTCAAGGGCATTGCCATCAAGAACGGCAAGAAGGTTATACTCAAATAATTTCGACCAACACAATAATAATATATAAAGGGATGGATTTCCGCAATGGGATTCCATCTCTTTTTTCTTTTTCAAAAGAATAGAATACTTTTTACTGAAAAGCAATCATTTTCCCATAAATTTTGTGTACTTTTGCAAACTGAAACAAATGGAATAAAACATAAACGCAAAAATTATATGAAAAGATTCTATCTTTTGCTTCTTCTTGCAATCGTAACAAACAGTGTTTTCGCTGAGAAGTTCAACTGCACAATTGAAGTTTCCAATGTCACTATGGCATCGGCCGATGTTGCCATCACTCCTGCCGATTCTGACGCTCCTTATCTATACAACATCCTCAAGGCTGATGTCTTTGGGGAAAATGGCGAGGCTGGAGTTGCTGCTACCCTGAAGCAGCAGATGGACGAGGAGATTAAACGCTATGCGGGCTTCGGCTCCACCATCACTTACAATAAGTTCGTAAGCCGTGGTGCAGTAGAGAAATCGTTCAGCGGTCTCACCCCCGACACAAAGTATATCGTCTATGCCTACGAGGTGGACATGAACACTGGTAGCAATGCGTCTGAGTTTGCCATTGCTGAGTTCACTACATCCGAACTAACTCGCTCGGAGAATGTCATCACAATGTCTTATGATGAAACGACTCGTTGCCTCAACATCACAACAACCAACGACGACCCTTACTTCTTCATCTACGAGACTACAGCCGAGTATGGCAAGTACTATCAGGACCAGACTCAAACTTCGCTCACAGCCGAAGTGCAGAGTTGGGTGGATGCTGCCAACCAATGGCATTTCCTCAACCGATTTGTGCTTTCTGGCAACCAGACAATAGATGTGCAGGAGTTCTACACCAACAACCTCAGCGACCTTGGCATGCGCACCAACGACTACATAGCAATGGTTGCTCCGTATAATGGTGCCATCAACGGCGATGTCGTGGCTTTGGAGTTCCACTACGACGAACCAGCCATTGTCATCACTGAGGAAGTTGACCTCCACATAACCAACCCAACATGGAAGGGCGTCAGCACAAGCGAGAGTTGGTGGCAGGTGACAGGCAATTCTTCTGACGGAAAGTACTACCTCAGTATTGCAAACAAAGAAAGCGAGATAAATTCTGGCACATACACTCTTGATGATATCGAAACTGCCTACACCATGCTCGTTGATATTTCTGCCAAAGAGCAACAGGAGATAAGGTGTGCCGACATCACTGTTGTCATTGATGCTGCAACAGGTACCATCAAGGCCGATTATACTGGTGCCAATGGTGTGCTCTACCACATCACATTCGACCATATCGACATCACCGACCCTTCTTACGACAATCCTGAAGAGGTGAATGTCCACATTGAGAGTCCTAACTGGACAGGCGTGGCTGTAACGGGTTCTTGGTGGCAGGTTACTGGTTTCTCTGGGGATAAGATGTACTATGTCACACTTGCCAACAACTACGGAGAGAGCAATGTAGGCACTTACCACATGGCGGATATGGACCCAGAATACACCAAACTGTTCGAGTATTCTACAGGTTCGGGCAAGCTCGTGAAGTGCAAGGATATCACCGTTGTCATTGAGGAGGACGAGGATGAGGCTATCATTGTCAAGGCCGACTATCTTGGCATCAACGGCATTCTCTATCATCTCACCTTCGACCCAATTGGCGGCAATACCGGTGGCGGTGGTTCAAGTTCCTACGATATGGACGACCAGGATGTGGTTGCAACTTTCCCTGTTGATAAGGGCATCGTTGAATACTATGCTGAGGACGAACTCCTTGTCGGTCAGTATGTGAACGACAACAACGAGGCATTCAGCATTGCCTTCTACACCAATAGCGAAAACCTCGCCGATGGAGTTTACCCAATCAACGACACTTATACAATCGGTACTGTTCAGGCTGGTGATGTAGAAAGCGGATACGTCTTCCCTACCTACTATGGAATCATTGATGAGGAAGGCTATCTTGAAGTACCACTCTTCCTCTGCGTAGAGGGCACTGTCACTGTGAGCCACAATGCCAATGGCGATATGCTCCTCGATGTTGATACTGCAAACACCTGGGGCCGCACAGGACAAATCAAGGTTGTTGATGGAGCTTCTGATGGTATCAGAAATACATCTACCACATCTCTGCCAACTCGCAAGTATATCACTCGCAAAGGCGTAATGATTGAGAAGAACGGCAAGACCTTCAACTCCGTAGGTCAGGCAATCAAGTAACCGTTCTTAGGATTCACGAATTAAACGAAAAATCCTCCATTCCTCCATTTTGGGGGTTAAATCATTGAAACACAACCCTTTACACTATGGAGGATGTGTACAAGATCTTCCATATATCTTCCATAAATCCTCAATAATATGGAGGATCTATGGAGGATTGAAGAAGTATCCTCCATAGTATAACACGTTGAATACCAATATATTAAGGGCAAATATGGAGGAATGGAGGATTTTTCGTTCAATTCATATAGTACAGGAATCAAGTCGCCAGAAAAGCATAGGAATGACCATATCATTCAAGTGGAATGAGGCGGTCATTTAATTGGAATGATGAGATCATTTAAATAGAATGACGAGATCATTTAACTGAAATGACAAAGAATTCGCTATTTTGGAGCAGAAAACCCACAAAAAGGACCACTATTTGATAAAAATTTAGCAAATTTGCATTTATTAACAATAAAAAATTTGCAACAATATATTTTTTTTATAATTTTGGGGCGGAAAATTATTCCATACTACAATTAACTTAAGCATCTGCTCTAAAAAGGTGCTCTATTTTTGACTACTACATTATTAACCCTTTGAGCCCGAATTTATACAAATATCGTCGTGTATTTTTGTATCGTAAACTCGTATTGTTTATGATGCTTTTGGCGTGTCAGTATTCTTATGCCCAGATTCTTGAGACTTCTCACAAGGTAGACACACTGACTTTGGTCCAAAGAACAACTCTTCGCACAAATGTTTTCAATTGGTTGATTGGCATTCCAAATATTGGTGTTGAGTTCGACATCAACAACAAGAACTGGAATCGTTGGTCAGTTGGCGCAGAGGTGAAATATCGCCCTGCCGGAAAGAACACTTACGCTCAGCCGGTTGTATATAACTACTTTGAGGCACGCCTCGAGGGAAGAACCTACTGGAGAGAACGTCAGGTTCAGGCATCTGGATATCTTGGACGCCACAAACATTGGTTGGACAAGATTTTCTCTTGTCGAGTTAAAAACCCAAGTCACCCAAAGACTGTATTCTATAGAGGTGGATATGTTTCTTATTCAAACTATTCTCTCCTATTCCTTGCCAATGCGGCTGGTCGCCAAGGTCAGGCTATTCAGGCTGGTTTCACATGGGGCTTCGTTAATCAGTTGTATCAGTTCAGAGACAACACCTCACTCGATTTTGAGTTGGGTATTAGTGCAGGTCCGGCTGTTGTTAAGTATAATGAATTTACTTATGATGAAGATAATGCTTGTTATCCAGCAGGTAAGTCAGTGAACTGGAAACCTGAGCTCTATCCTGTTATTAATGATGTACACGTGTCATTAGTATATAGAATAGGTGATTATCCTCTTACAAAGAAGTATCGTTGGCGCTATGATGTTGACCTTGAATTTATGGCACGCATGGATTCACTCTATCAGAAGCGTGAGAATGATCATCTTAACAAGTTGTTTAGAGACTCTGTTTATGAGGCAGCTGCTCGCGACTATAAGAATTTGTATGACTCATTGTTCGATGTTCATCAGAAGTTGTATCAGGAAAGTATTGATGCTATGGCTCCACAGCGCGACACTCTTTCATCGAGCAAGAACTCTGCAGACGAGACAGCAATCATGTCGAAGGAGGCCTTGAATTCAAAGAAGAAGCAGAAAAAACAGCAGAAGAACAAGAAGGGCAATGCTGCACGCAAGGAAAATGCGGAAGCATTGGAAACAACAACCAACGAGGAAGGAGGCGAACAATGAAAAAGATTTATATGATTTGCTTGCTTTTCTGTAGCGTACTGGTTGCTTGCACAGAAGTTGATCTTTGCTACGAGGAGCACCCACACTCTTCTTTCGTAAGTTTCAATTACGATTGGAACAATATGAGTAAGAACGAGTCAGAACTCATTGATTCAATGACGGTTGTCTGCAATCGAGTGATAAACTCTCGCCGTCAGACTCTCGGTCTTGAAACAGCAGAGAATACTGGTAAATATGACATTCTACCAGATACTCTGTCAGAAGCTGAGAACAGCAATATATCTGAATTTGGACTTCCTTCAGGCGAATACAAGTTCTATACTCTGAACCGAGCAGGCGCTGGTGTAAAGTATAAGAACCTTAACGAATTCGTTAATTATGATGAGTCATTACATGGCTTTGGCAATATCTGGATGGAATACGAGACTCAGAATTATGCTGATTCGCAGGAAAAGCCAAACATTGAGTGGACAGACCTCAACCCATACCAGCATCTAAATGGAGAAGAGGCTCTTTATTTGAATCCGGATATGTGTCCTCTGGTCATTGACTCAACAGGCGTTGTCTCGATAAAAGCAAATGAAACAAAGCAGATAAACTTCACTTCGAAACTGCTGTCTCAAAACATTGACATCTATTTCGACATAAAAAAGGAACGAGGCAATATCGACTTCACTGTTGATTCCGTCTATTGCATCATCTCAGGTGTTCCACATAGTATAAATGTAGCTACCGGCAGATTAAATGTGGCAGAAACAGACAAGATGTTGTTCAAAACAAGACTTGTTGATCCAAACACAGTACCTACAGTATCATCTGCAAATGTTGAAGACACATATAATAATAAGGTGGTCAGATGCTACAGGAATGTCAATGTTACAGGTATTGTTGAAAATGACAAAGCCGGCGATGATGTCTTCTACGGTCCTGGAATCATGCAGGCATTGATTTATGTAGGATACACAGATGCATCAAACCAGAAACAGACAAGAATAGTAAATGGCATAGTTAACATTCACAATTCAATCGTAAAAGCCAAACTGCAGACATTCGACAAGGATTATGGTTACTATCATAAAACAAAAGATCACAATGTCTTGTATATAAAGATTGACGCTACCATAAAACAGAGTTACCTGAATGGTTCTGGTACAGGAGGCATCGACAACTGGAGCGAAAGCACCGTACAAGGCGAAGGCGAAGATGGCGGATTTGATATTTATTAAAAAAAGAAAGACTAAAATGAGAACAAAACTATTTCACTCCTTATTATATATTTGGGCTGTGCTTCTTTGCATGGCTTGCCAGAACTCATACCCAGGCATGGAGTATGATTTCCCAGAAAATGGTGTGGATTCAAATCACGAGAATGCAAGTGTCAGTGTGATACAGGTGACCTTGGACGAAAGTAGTCTTTTCTATTCATCTGCCACAAGAGGTGCTGGTATCATGGACCCTACAGATGGTGCAGGTTTTCAGAAGAAGTATCTCGATTCAAAGTTCCATGTACTCTCCTACCGTCGCACAGTCTATTCTAATGGAGAACTAAGTGGACAGTCTAATATGGGATTGCTTCTTAACTCCCCTGCAAATACTGACAAGAAGGACTGTCTGGTTAGTAGCGAACTCTCAGAATCAGAAATTGGTTCTTCTGGACACAGAGGAAAAGTTGCCGTTCCAATCACAATGGCTGGCGAACTCAAATTCCTTGATGACGAGACTGCAATGAAGCCTGTTGATTTGTCGTACAATGCAAAATATCCAAATATCGGTTATGACTTCTTCGCATACTATCTTGACGATGCAAAGATAAACTCAACTACAGCCGAGCAGGAAAAAATCACATATAACATCACTGTTGACGGAACTCAGGACATTATGGCTGGTTACGCTCCTACCCTCACCAGAGAATATCTCTCAACAAAGGAGCCTGCTATAACAGAAGATAGTTTGATAAACAAGATTCTCTATTATGGAGACGGCGGATATTCGGCCCTTGCTGCAAAAAGTGGAGTTCAGCCTCGAATTGACATCAAGCATCTGTTCTCTGCATTGGAATTCTTTGTCACAAAAAAAGACGATACCGCAGATATCTCTATTGATAAGGTGGAACTCATGGCACATACATCAGGCGACATTGTTGTTGCATCACATAATTTCGAAGAGATTGGTTTTACCCCAACTGGAGAAAAAGGCCTGATGACAGTAACTGACAAACAAACAGTTTTGAAGAATAACGAAGAGACTGTGTTAGGAAATCCAATTAATGTTCCTACTGATTACGAATATGTGGCAGTGATTACATATACACAGAGTAATCTGCAGATGGATACAGAGGGTGGAACATACGAACCTGTCACAGCAACTATTGAGGTTCCGCTCGCAATGAAATATGACACATTCAAACCAGGAGTAAAGTACAAAGTGTTGCTTAACTTGTACGGAATAACCGGAATTGAGGTAAATGTAAGTGTTACAGCCTGGGAAGAAGGCGGAGATATAGGACTTGAATATTAAAAAAGAAATCAAAATAACAAAGAAAGGACAGAGTATGAAAAAAACGCTTTTCTATGTAACAATGGCAATGGCTTTGCTCGCCAGCTGCTCGAACGAGGTCGTTGATGATATGGCTTCTGATGGCGATAATGTGGCTATTGCGTTAGGACTTGCCTCTCCAACT
Organism: Prevotellaceae bacterium UBA1726; assembly: GCA_002316005.1. Classification (GTDB taxonomy): domain Bacteria; phylum Bacteroidota; class Bacteroidia; order Bacteroidales; family Bacteroidaceae; genus Prevotella. The sequence continues at coordinate 38,058 of DCIM01000092.1, forward strand.
GTAAAGGTTGGCACTCGCGGTACTGGTACAGTCGGTGATGTAGAAGGAACAAACAATGTATGGCATGGACAACCTATTTATGTCATAATGACTGATGCAGATTTCCAGTATGCAAAGAGCGGTGCAACATTTAATGGCCAGACAAATGCAGAAATCTACCCTAACACAGAGTTTATTGCTCCTGGTGGCGACAACAAGTTTGTTCCTACATCAGCACAAGGTGCAGTTGAGCGTGCAGACGCATTCGACCATCAGATCAAGTATTATCCTCATACAGGAACATTTAATTTCTTCGCGTATGCAATGGGAAGAACTCCTGGCAATGTGCCAACTGTGACACAGGGACCTGATGCTTACACTGTTCCTGTAAAAATAGATGGTTCTCAGGACTTAATGACAGCCGTTGCTCCTACTAATGAGGATATAGATGGTGTTGAATCAAGCAAACTCTATTCTGCTGCTTCTGCACGCAAGGGAGTACAACCAACATTGACTTTCCATCACGAACTTGCTCGTTTCACATTCTATGTAAAAGCTGGTAATGACAATGCTCTGGGCGGAAAGGACGAACGTGGAGAGTACAAGACTGACCAGGCTGTTCGTATAACAAAGGTTGTGCTGAAGTCAAAGACGAGTGGTAAAATGGTTGTTGCTCGTCCTTCCGCTACTCGCGAGACATCTAACATCGTGTGGACTGCAGGTCAAGGAAAAGAGGAACTGCAGTTGAAGCAAAGAAACACAAATGTTGAGAATCCTTGGATTACAAATCTTGAAGCTCTTGAAGAAAACAAACTCGCTTCAACCGAGATTTATCAGCAGGTTGGCAATGAGTCGCTTCTTGTAGCTCCAAACGAAGAGGAATATGATGGTTATATAGAGATCGTCCAGAAACTTGCCACTTATGATGAGCATGTGGCAGATCCTCAGTACACAGATGCCAAGAATACATTCTACTTCAAGCTAAAGGCTTCAGATGTAAAGAAGACTGTTGACGGCAATCCTGTAACGGTTACTTCATTCGAACCAGGTATGGCATATAATGTAAATCTTATCGTTTACGGTTCGGAAATCATCATTGCAGACACACAGCTTACTGCATGGGTTACAGGAGGTAATATTGAAATCGATCCTGATAAATAATAATTAAGAGATAGATATTAAAGATTCGTTGTAAAAATAAAAACCTAAGATATGAAAAGTTTTAATAAAATTTTGTTCGGTAGCGTCATCATAGCAATGGGCATGGTTTCATGTTCACAGGATGACATGGTTGTAAATCTCGAAGAGCAGATCAGCCAGATTGTTGACAGTGATCAGCCTGTAGTACTCTCTTCTGGTAGTTCAAAAAGTTCTACTCGTGCGAGTATTGAATCTGATGATAATGGTTTGTTTGAACTCCCTGCAGGCGAGAACCTCGGTGTTTTCATGCTTGCAAAGGACTGCACTCCTGCAGGAACCGATCTTCCAATCGATTGGACTGCAGCAACTAAGACTATCAATGTAGTTTATGATGGCATCAGCTACAAAGACATCTGGTCTGTATGGATCAACAACGATCCTGCAAGCGTAATCTACAAATATGGAGATGACGGAATTACAAAGGTCGGTTGTCGCGTTGACTGGGATGAACACAAGGTTCATTACTATCCTTATGGTTATTACCACACTTACTCATTCTATGCTTATTACCCATTCATTAAGACTAATGGTGACGGCAAGGGTAGTTTGACAGTTACACAGAACAATATCACTGCAAAGTTCAATTGTGCATACATTGATGGTACAAAGGATATTCTTGCAGGTACTGCTATCTCTGATGATGATGCTGCTGCTTTCAGTGCAAAGTGGGCTCGCAATCATGTTGGTGAATACCCAGAACTGAAGATGGAACACAGACTGATGAAGTTTGACTTCACAATCAAAGCCGGAGCAAAGAGAATCGGTGGTGTTGACAACTATGAGGAAGCTCTTATTACCAAGGTAAAGGGAATCAGAATCTATAATGTCCCTACTTCTATGACTATGGTAGTTGCAGACAAGAATGCTGCAAATGTCGGCAAGCTGACTTGGACACGCGACCAGACTAAGGCTTATGCCTTGATGGAGACAAACGAAGCTGGACCTGACCAGCCTCTGACTGCTGTTTGCCCAACTATCGAAGGTCTTTCAATCGGACAGGGTATCATGCTTCCTGCAATTAGTTCTTCTGAGACAAAGTACGACCTCCAGATTGAGTTGGAATACTTGAAGGACAATACACTCCATCAGCTTGTTGTACCTATGCGTCTCGACCCAAAAGTGATTACACAGAACGATCCTGACGGTGCTGGTGAATATCATGCAGGAAAGGCTTACCAGATTGTTCTTACAATCAATTCACCAGAGGAGATTGGCCTCAGCGCTTACCTCAAGCCTTGGGATGTTGAGACCGGTGGTGATATCCTTATTCAGTAAAAAGTAAAGAATAAAAAGATGAAGAGAATACTGCTTACAATTGTTATTACTCTGTTGTTTTCCGCAAGTAACTACGCTCAGCGACTTGCGGTAAACACCAATCTTGCGTCCGATGCGTTACTCGCACCTTCTTTAGGGTTGGAGATGAGTATTGGAAAGCAGACGACTCTTGGTCTTAACATAGAATATGGTCCGAAAATTCTTATGAAGGAGAACATGAGTCTGGTTGCGATAAACCCAGAATTTCGTTATTACCTTAAAGGAATTCCAATGAACGGACTATATGTAGGAGCAGAGGGGTTGCTTACCTCTTACAATCTCACAATAAGAAGTAAACGCTACGAAGGTGATGCTGCCGGTGCTGGAATATCCTTTGGATATGCTCTCCCTATCACACAACGCTTGCAGATAGACTTTCATTCAAGTTTAGGAATAGCATTTTACAGGCAAAAGGAATATTATAAAGGCGATGATTACGATTTCGAATATATTACCGAAGATGGTTATCTAAAAGCCAATGCCTCTGGCCATAACTACATTCCAATGAGAATTGGCGTCTGCCTAACATACATATTATTCTAACAAACGAATGCACTAATGAAAAAATACTGTTTATACATAATTATACTCGTATCCTCCCTGCTTGCTTCACAAAAGATGCAAGCTCAGGATGATATTTTCAGTGCTTCGTTCCAGATTAGTTTCAAGGAAGGCGGTCAGGAAACACAAAAGCCTGTTCTCTATTGCGGATTCAAGAGCGAGACAAAGGCCAATAAGTATATTCCACTACTTGACGATGCACTTGGTTATCTTCGCCCTGATCCAGGAAAAAACTACGATGGCGAGAAATGGAACAAGACCGTAAAGGAACTCAATATTCCTTTCAAGCGTTCTAAGAACAATGGTGCATTTACAATGCGCGTATTCCCAGGAATGGCTGTTCTTATTACATCTTTCGATCCAACAAACGACATCACTGCCGATGGTGCTAAATTCAAGACTGTAATTATTGAAGAAGGAAAGACTGAATATAATATTGTCGTTGGAGGTGAGAAACTGAAAGAAGGTCAGAAAGGACCTGGTATCGGTACTCAGAACCTTGAGGAAGTTGTAAAGAACGCTAAGAACAAAGACACCATCAACATCAAGGCGTTCCCTGCTATTGATGACGGTAAGATTATGTATTGCCGTATCCATGTGGAACTTCCTGCAGGAATTGGCAACGAGAACTCACGAATGGTGATTCAGCCAATGTCTGTTGAATGTCAGATGGAGGACACCATAGAATATATAAAAGGTCTTGTTGTCGAGGGATACAAATATCATTCTCTGCAGAACAAGCAAATGGCATTCAACTACTTCAAGAACGACAAGGTTGCTCCTGCTTATGTTGATATACCAATGTGGGAAGGTGACAAGATCTATATCGACACAACCTTGGTATATGTAAAACCTGACAAGAAGAAGCTGTACAAGATTCCTTATGAAGTAAAGATTGCTGATTTCAATCATAAGTTTTTTGATTATACAGCAACAACAGGTTCATGCAACGCCAAGAATTTCTTTAAGTTCTTGAACCTTGGCCTTGCTGGAGCTCAGATGGATCTTGATGAGTTCTATGTTGTAGCCGATGAAAACTACGAATCAAGAAATCAGGACTTGCGACTAAAGTTCGTTGTTGGAAAGTCTATTCTCACAGAGGATTCGCTTAACAACAAGCAATTGAACAACCTCATGGAGGATCTTCGCTCTTATGGTGATATGCTCCGTTCGGTAAAGGTTGCAGCTACTTCTTCTCCAGAAGGTGGCTATGAAAGCAACATGCGACTTGCCAAGGAACGAACACAGATGGCACTTCGTCTTGTACAGAACGGACTAAAGGGTGCCGATGTGACATTCCGAGCAGAAACTCCTCGAGTATGTAGTTGGGAAGATGTTGCAAGTAAGCTTGACGATCAGCGACTCTCCGAAATAGCATCAAAGGTCAGAGCTAACATGGGTGCAGGTGGTTACGGTGGTGATGCCGCAATTATGAATTTGCCAGAATATGCAACTTACATTTCTCCTGTTCTTGATGAGCTTCGCACCATGCGCGTTACTTATAGTTATGAACGCAAGCATATCATGGAACCTCATGAAGCTGTAGCAGCTTACAACAAGCGTAAGGCTGACCTAATCAAAGGAAAAGGCGAGGATTTCTCTGATGGAGATTATTATAATCTTTTCAACACTATTACTGATCCTGCCGAGTTGGATACAGTGACAATGATTGCCTACAACCATGTTCTCAAACAAAAAGGATATGAGAAGATAAAGTTCTCTATGTATGTGGCAAACCGTATGTCAATGCTTTTGCAGCGACAAGGAAAACCAAACATTGAGGTATTGCGTAAGTTCATTAATCCAAAGTATAGAACTATTGCAAAGCGCAAAATCAGTGATGATGCTCAATACAACCGCTGCGAGATTCTGATCAACCAGATTTACTCATATTTCCAATGCGAGGAACGCGATACAGCAATGAGCTATGTGGAGTACTGGTTCTCAAAGGACATGGGCGATGCCGCTTTGGATGCAAAGGTTGACCGATTGAAGAAGTACATCCTGTTCAAGGACAAATTCATCCGCTATGCTACAAATCAGCTTTCAGGAAGTGAGTTGTCTGAATATGAAGATGCCTTCAACTTTGTACTTGACTGCGATTCCGACAACAGAGCCGTAATATTCACAGAAGCTGCAGAGTTGCTTAACACTCCACACGAGGTGTCTCTACGATATGTAAGAAACATGTCCGACAGTAATCCAAAGAAATGGTATTTGATGGGCATCCTTTTTGCGAGACTCGAAACAAAGGAACTTGGAAAGAAGCATCCAGCGGGCTATGTACCTGATTATCTGGCTTACTTCAATCACAGTTTTGAACTTGAACCTAAATACAAGAAACTATATTTCAACGATGGCCAGGTTGACGATGAACTCAGGAAAAAGTACATGTGGCGAAAGAAGGACATCGAGGCCTACCGTAATCGATTCAATGAGTTGGTGACTATCCTACAGCCTGATATCAATGAATATAGTGAAAATGAAAACGAGTTGTTACTTGGCGGAAGTGATGACGATGACGACATTACAAACAAAGAAAATGAAGAAGCTACACCTAACACTGATAACTCTGCTAATTAGTTTATCTGTGTTTAGTGCACCGAAACCCGAGGCACCGCAGATTAATGCAGAAAAGATTGGTCAAATAGACATTGATCCTGACACTCTTGATGAAGAAGAGCTTCAGGCTTTGCGTGATACCATTACTCGCTCACGTCAGAATCTGGCTGATGAGTCTGGTACTCTCAATGCTCTGGACTATCTTCTCGACGACCGCTATGTAGCAAATCACGAGACATTTGCAAAAGGATTCTTCAGCAACCTTTATGCAAGTATCGGTGGCGGTTTTGAAGGCTACAGCTCGCCTGCGAAATACTTCAAGATGAAGACTCTTTCGCACATGAATGTGGCATTGGGTAAGCAGTTCACGACAAGAAGCAGCTTGCGTCTTGCTTTGGCTGGCGCATGGGGATTCCAGGAAGAGAAGGAAAAGGCTATGGTAAGATACTCTGGCAAGGCTGATTATATCTTTGACCTCTCAAGCAACTTGTTTGGCTATCAGTCTAACAGAAGAGTGAACATATCATCTATAATAGGTGTTGGTGGCTCTTATGTCAAACTGCAGCGTGAAAAAAGAATCTATGCTCCTGAATGTCATGTCGGACTGCAGTTCCGACTTGCAACTGGTCCTGAAGGATTCTTCAACATTGAACCTTATTGCGGTATTACTATCGACAACATTGGTGACGCAAAGAAATACAACTGGCGTACTTATGACCTTTTCTGGGGTATCAACCTCAACTACACTTATTACCTTAGTCCTCATCTCTCAAACGAGGCTCGCCTGAGAATGCTTCAACAGCGTGCCGCTGACGATCGTGTCATCGACTCGCGAACTGTTGAGACATGGCGTACTCCTTGGTTTGTCAGTGCATCATCTGCATTTGCAATGGGTGGTGGAGAGAATGTTGATTTCTCAAAGACAATGGGCCACCAGACAAAGCTTACAGTAGGACGCTGGCTTTCTCCTGTCATTGGTATCCGCGCTTCTGCCCTGTCAAGAATCTCTACTTGGCATGAAAATACAGTAGAAGCAGAAGGAGGACATGCGGGATATGTTCACAACTACTCTCACAACTATGTTGGCCTTCAAGGTCAGGCAATGTTCAATCCTTTAGGATTCCTCAAATCGTTCAATTGGGACAGCCGCTTCGGTATGTATTTCGCATTGGGATATTCAGGCGGACGAATCACCAAGTATATTCCTGGCGCAACAAAACTCAATACCTATTATCAAGGTTATGATGTTGGTTTGCACCTTTGGACTCGTCTGTCGGAGGACCTTCAGTTCTTCATTGAACCTGAGTTCTCACATTCGCGTTACCTCACTCCTTACAACAATGCTAATTGGAACAGAATGTTCAACGACAACCTGTATAATATTAATATAGGTGTGACCATGATGATGCGCTCTTATAAGTTTGAGGAACTCGACAAGATGGATCGCATGCAGAACTTCACTTACAGAAACATCAAAGGTTTCAGAGTCGGATTGGCAGGTGGTATGACTCTCATGCAGACAAAGGACTATCTTGATAACAATGGCGGATTCAAGTGGGCTGGCATGGCTTATGCTGAGTACAGATTCAACTTCTTACATTCCATCCGCCTTCAGGAGGATGTTCTCGCAATAAAGAGCAATAACATCCGTACATATAAAGATGTTTACGCGTATGGAACAGAGAATGCGAGCTATGTAACACGTGAAGGCGTATGGCAGACTACTGATCTGGTTTCACTCACTTCACTTGATTATGAAATCAGTCTCACAAACCTCTGCAGTGGAAGAAAGCGCTACAGAACATTTGACCTTGAGGCTTATGCAGGTCCAACTTTCGGTTGGGTTTTCAACAGCAAGGAGACTCTGAATTCTGCCGAAACCGTACCTACAGAGAATCATACTCTCATTCCTCCATCAAACGACTTCAGACAGACTATGTGGGGTATGAATGTCGGTCTGAAATTGAGCAGCGAGATTTTCAAGGGCTTCAGTTTTGTTGTAATGCCTACAATGTACATGCTCAATGGCCAGAACCTCGAGAACTCTCTTTCTTTAGGCGATTTCCATCTGTGCCAGTCAATCAATATCGGTTTGCAGTACAAGATTGGTTCTTACCGTCCAACTGCTGCCAAGAGAAGAACAAAGTACATCCAGCAGCAAGCTGACTGGGCAAGAAAACTGGCAGAATCAAATGCCAAGTACAATGCCAAGATGGAAAGAAAACTCGAGAAGAAGCGTGCTAAGGTCCAGAAGAAGATGGACAAGCTTAAGTCACAGCGAAATAGAAAATACTAAGGTTTAATAGTACAAGATTAGAAATTATGAAGCGAATTCTGTTATATATGTTACTCTTCTCTCTGAGTGTTGGTTATGCCAATGCCCAGGGCCAAAAGAAAATTGATGTACGCGCCATGCAAGCAGCATTGGCAGAAGTCATCCATAGGCATAGCAGTGTTGATGGAGGAGATACCATTGCTGCAGAATTGGCATATAAGTTCAGAAAGTATCCTGAGGTGCTTACTGGCATTGCTAAGGCGTATGTCCAGAATCATGCCACCGACAAAGCTCGTAAGTATCTCGATCAGGCTATCAGAATCAAACCTGAAGGCTATTCTGCAGCGTATGTCGTAAAGGCGGGTATTTTCAGGGAAGAGAACGAACTTGATTCGGCATCTTACTACTATGAGCAGGCCATTCTTGCCGATTCCACAAATGTAGATGGCTATATGGACTATGCCATGATGTGGGCTAAATATCAGGGCGGTATCGACAAGTCGGTTGCAATGCTCAACAAGGCCAGAGGCAAGGTAAAGAATTTCAATGTTGATGCAGCCATTGCTGATTGCTACAATGAATCGGGCGATGCTACTAATGTGGTTGATGCTATTGGCGATATGGACTGGGCAACACTGGGCGAGAATCAGATGGCAACATATTGTGCGAACCTGTATTTCGCTAATAAATACGACAAGGGTGTTGAGGCAGCTCGCTATTCTTCTGAGAGATGGCCTAAGAACATGGACTTCAAGAAGATGCTCCTCTGGCATAGTGCTCAGATGAAGATGTACGATGATGCTATCAGTAGCGGTAATGCATTCCTTGCGTCCGACAGTGAGAGCAAGAAGAAGTTTGCCTCTGTCACATATTTCTCAATGGCGTATGCTTACCTGGGCAAGGGCCAGATTAATGACGCGATATCATACTTTGACAAGATGGACGAAATCAGTCCTGATAGCGACCGCCTTGTTTACAGCATGAAGAGCCGTCGTCCAAGTGCAATCGCTTCTGTGGCTGCTTCATATAAAGAAGACGGCAACTACCAGACTGCTCTTGATATGTATGATGCCATCATAAAGCATTATCCAGAATCCGACATAGCATATTATCTCATCTTGAAGAGCCAGATCTATTCGCAGCAGCTTGCTAAGGCCGACGATTCTGAAAAACAGAAATATGTAAAGAAGATCCTTGATACCTACAGCGAGATTGAGAACAAATATCCTGACAACAGCAACATCGGTATTGTATACTTTGCTCATGCGGAAATGCTTCGTTCAAACAGCAATGATGATGAAAAAGTGATGCTTGACGCGAAATGGTATTACCAGAAATATTACGAGTACTACACTTCACATGATGTCAGCAGCAACACCAATGCTTGCCTCGCTTGCTACTGGCTTGCTGTCATTGAATGGAAAATCAATAACGACAACTCTGCTGCAAGAATGTGGGTAGATCGTGGTCTCGACATCGATCCTATGGAACAGAACCTCCTGAAGATCGACTCTTATATTCCGGTGGCTGGTGCTAAGGTCGCAAATAAAAAAGGTAAGAAATAAAAACAACTATATAGAATCATGAAGTTTCATAAGTTATACATTCTCCTATCGCTTCCACTACTGTTTGAAGCTTGCTCAAACGATGTGGTTGAGCAATACGGCTCTGAGGACGAAAACCCTCAGGAGATAAGACTTGGTGTGTCTGCCATGGTCGGACTTAGTGCTGAGACAAAGACTCGAGCTACCTCGTTCGATGCCAATGTAGGCATTGATGAGGGACAGGAGTTTGGTGTATATATCTTTGATCAGTATGCTTGGCAAGGCGAAGTGGCTACACCTTATATTGATTATACTTACTGGTATAACAACATTCATGCTACTTACCATGCTGATGGTGGATTGACTACCGACGATGGCATGACTCTTTATTACCCTTACGGATTGAACAGAGAGCAGGACGAACGCATCAAAGTAGGTATCTGCGCTTATTCTCCTTACAGGGAAACAATGTTGCTGAACAGTCCTACAAAACTAACAGAGCGTGTCTCGTTCACTGTCGATAAAGATCAGACTACCGAAACTGGTGTCAAGAATAGCGACTTGATAGTGGGATTCCCTACCGAGAATCCAGTACGCAAGGCCGACAAGGAACAGGTAGTATTATCTATGAGTCATGCAATGGCTCAGGTTTACCTGGAACTCCAGCTCAAGGACGAAGAAGATACAAAATGCGACAGCATAACCATCACGGCCGATCAGTTCGCCCTTAAAGGTTCGTTGAATGTTCGCACAGGTATAATGTATGGCGATGATTTACTGGGAACAGTGAAAATGGCGAAATATGACTATTCTGAATTGGCTACAACAAATGGCTACAAGACAATAACAGCTACTGTATTGTTCCCTCCACAGAAGATTGAGAAGGCAAACCCTGCTCATTTCACAGTAACTCTGCATGGTTGCACCAACTACTATGATGTTCATGGCAATAAGCAGACTGTACGCACATTCAAACTGATTCCAACTCCTCACATTTTCAATGGAGGTATTTGTGTTCAGTATACTGACATCAAACTGGGCGAAGACAACTGGATTGTCGGAGCTAAACAAGAATAAAAGGGACCACTATTATGAAGAAAGAAAATCGTTTCGGAATATTTGCGAAATGCGTGGCAATGTGTTGCGTATTCGCTTTCCACACCTTACGAGCTACTGCTGACAACTCCATACAGGTGGTGCCATTCGTGTTGCCGTCTTCTGTTGGCATAGGCGAAAACTGCTATTTTGATGTTATCATCAATGTAGATGACCCTCAGCAGTCGTTTCAGTTTGACATGAAGATTCCTGAGGGCATGACAATCCATAGGACTGACCTCAGTGCTCTTACATCCGGCTCATTCAATTACGACTACGAGTGCATTGACAAGGCTAAGAATGTGTTGCGCTTCATTTGCTGGAGCAAGCGAAGCGATGTGATTTTGCCTGCTCTCACCGGTAGCGTACTGAGAATCTATTATTCTTACACCCGCCCTTCTTGGTCGGAGGATACGCTTATTCCTTTCGTCTTCAACAATTCCATTATCGGAAGCCCTATGTTCGAAGAGGAAACCGAGGAGTGCTCTTCAAGCTATTTCCTTTTCACCAATGGTCAAGCGGCAAAGACTACCGACCTCAACACAAAACCCCTGGAAGGTCATTTGCCTGATTTCGTCTGCGACAGTATCATGAGTTTGCTCCTTCAGGACACTCTTGCTGCAAGAAGAGATCGCGAGTCGTTGAAGACATTGATGCTTCCTTATGTCACTTCTGTTGCTAAGCCTATTGTTCCTGTCAACAAGAACGCGATTGTCTATTGCATGCCTGGTTCAAAGGCGCTCAAGTCAATAATGAATGAAAGAATGAATAATGTGGCTGAGCTTTATTACGACGAAGAATCACAGCCAGTTGCTACAATAAAGAAACTCATGCTCTACAACGAGGATCTTGACTATACTCGCAACTATGGTCTGAACTTTGAGGTAAGCATTCCTCTTGCGGCCGATACTGTCGAATTAAGCCGAACTTTCATCACTGGCCAGTGTGCAAGTCTCTATCTCCCATTCGCGGTGGATAAGGATACCTTCAATGAGTTGTTCATGGAAAATGGTATTGATGTGTACGAAATCAGAGGCTTCGACCTTTCCGTTCCGGAACTGAAATTCCAGAGGGCACGCGAGATAAAGGCAAACACTCCTTATTTCGTAAAGTTTACGGGCGAAAGAACCAACATCCCTAAGATGGAAGACATCCAGATTGACAACACCGACAACAAGAATGACATGACAGTGACCAGCAATGATGTGAGCATTGTTCTGCGTGGTTCGTATTCAGCTTCAAGACTCAGTTCTACCGCAAGCACTGCCTACTATGCCTATGATGCTGCGTCAGGTGAATTCAAGAAGGCTGAAAGGAATGTTCATGCCTATCCTTTCCGCTCTTTCATCATAGCTTCAAATCATAATTCTGCAAATGCCTTACCGGCTTCGTTCTATGCCGTCTTCGATGATGACGATTCAACCGACAGCATTGATACTATTGCCGAAGATTCACATAACAACAATACCAATGACATCTATAATCTCGCAGGTCAGAAAGTGAGCGATAGCTACAAGGGTATTGTGATTAAAAATGGAAGAAAGGAGATCAGACGATGAAAAAGATACAATATCGTAGAGCATACCTGTCATGCTTGTTTCTGTTGATTGCCATATCTGCTGTTGCAGAACAGTTGACACCTCAGCAGGCCGTCAGCCGATATAGAAACAACGGGGGACAGCATAATGCTGCCGCTGCTGCGTCTTTGTCGCTTGCCTATACCTCAACAATAAAGGCTGAGGACAAGGAAATAAATACATATTATGTCTATAACAACGGCAATGCCGGGTTTGTCATTCTGTCGGCCGATGATGTAGCACCTGCTCTTCTTGCTCGTGTAAACGAGGGTTCGTTCGACTGGAACAGTATTCCTGATGTTGTGAAAGACTGGCTCGCATACTATGATGCAGAGATTCAAAATGCCATAATGAACGGCAAGAAAGCCTATTCATCGTCAACTTCTCTTGGCGATGGTATTGCCATTCCTCCACTCCTCACTACAAAATGGGGACAGGGTGCGCCTTACAATCGTAAGACTCCGCTGCTAAGCAATGGCGATCATGCCGTAACGGGATGTGTGGCAACAGGACTGGCGCAGATTCTCTATTATTACAGAAATCCTGCAAAACCATTGGGTACGGGTTCCTGGACATGTGGGGACGGAATTCAGAAGGCAGGAACCTACGACTTCAGCACATATATGCCAAACTACGATGCTATTGCTGAAAACTACGGCTATATAGTTGACGATTACGGCAATATGACCTTCCATTCATATACAAAAGCACAGGCTGAGGCAATAAGCGAATTGATGTATGCGGCGGGATCGTCTGTTGCTATGCAATATGGTTCTTCTTCGGGTGCTTATACCCCTGATTTGCAGAAAGCGTTGGTTAATCACTGGGGATTCGACGAATCAGCAAAATATGAGGACAGAAGCAATTACAGCGATTCCGATTGGGAAGAACTCCTCTACAACGAACTATCACAGAACCGACCTGTACTCTATGGAGGACACGGAGTGATGGGTGGACACCTTTTCATCTGCGACGGTTACGACGGAGAAGGGCTATACCATTTCAACTGGGGATGGGACGGACAGTGTGATGGCTATTATACCATCATGGGCTACAACGCTCTTAACCCATATAGTTACAACGGCACTGCCGGCACTGGCTTCTATCTCTATCAGAATATCATTTCCGGAGTTCGCCTTAACCAAAGCAATATTCCACATCTCAGCCTGACAATGATTGATTCCACCTATTGTTTCAGACAAGAGAAAGATACTGTCATTCAGGTTAAAACCGACACAGAAGTGGAGTTCGCTTTCGGCAGCAACGGCATAAGAAACACTACAGGAAAAGATATCTCTATCTATCGTGGTGCAAAACTAAAAGGCAAAAACGGCGAAGGTACTTTCTATGTAATTTCCGATGTAGCCGGCATGAGAGACGATGCCTCTTTTGGCAACTATTCTTTCAGTACGGTAGGAGTTCCTCGTGGCACCTATAAAGTCACTCCTGTTGCTTGTTGGACTGGTGTGAAAGGAGCAAGATGGACTGAAATAATCATGCCTTCTGGAACAGAAATCCAGGAACTGACCATTGGAGCTCCTTATCGTAAGCCTGATTACGACCTCAATCACGATGGCGTATTCAATTCCGTTGACTTGTCTGCACTTCGCGATTACATCCTGATGCGCACAAATCTGGTTCCGGCAGACTTTGATCCTACTCAGGCAGACTTTAATCAAGACGAGAAAGTAGATATTGTCGATCTGCAGCAACTGCAAGACGCATTAAGCGACCTGAACAAGGATTGACAGATGTTGCCGGCAACATGATAAAATAGCAATCAGAGATATTGTCCCCGCACCGTGGGGACAAGTTCATTCCATACTTTTCATTTTCACGTCACGAAATAAATGAATTATCTTTGCCTACGACTAAGAAACGAATCCGGAACAATGACAGAACTCCAGCATACATCATATTGTTAGACCGAAAAACCAACACGAGCCAAGCATGTCGCCTGGCTCGTTTTCGTCTATCCCCAATGCAGATTTCGGTTTAATGCAGATTACAGTAATACAGAGTCCGCTTTTCGCTCCCTCCCCTAGTGTATTAATTGGAGGACACCACAAGATATGATGCCCTCCTAGGTTTACAAGAGAAGTGCTTTCTTGACTCTCTGAACAGTACTCACCGATACACCACATATCTTAGCGGTATTCCGGATTGACTATCCACGCTTGATAGGGCTTGAGACTTGTTGAGCGAAGCGAGACCCTCTGACTGAGTGTCTGCGGTCGGCAAAGCCGGGGCAGACATAAAAGCGAAGGAAGAAACCAAGGACCTCAAAAGCATTTCTTTGAAATGCAGGTCTCTTGGTGACGCCCGCTGGTCTAAACAAAAATAGCACCCCGTAGGATGCTATTTTGTGGACCAGCTTGGGGTTAAACCATGAGAATTATCAAGACTATATTATTTTTGTAAATCGCTAATAATCAATACTTTATATCCTCAGAAACTCTCGAATCAACTTACTGTGCTTCAATTCCGTTGACAAAATGCCATTTTTTTGTCAACCGATTATTTATGTGTAATTTCGTAGGGGCGAATCTAATTGCACAATTCTACTTTCGCCCCAATTGAAATAACAGAAATTACTTTCCTTTGCAAGTGATTCAATATTTATACAAAATGGCAACAATAGAGATTTCATTATCAAGAAAGAAGAGATCTGGTTCGGGTGAGCAGCAGATATACATGCGTTTATCTGTGGACAGAACACATGTCTATCGCGTAAAAACAGGTCTTTTCGTACCTTCTGAGCGTTGGGACCAGAAGAGTCAGAGAGTTATCCTTCCTCGAATGAGAACCGTCGGCAACTTACCGTTAATAAGACTCCAGGAAAAGTTGGATTCATTGACAAACGGCATTATCGAGAAAACCAATACCACGCCCATACGTATAATAAATAAGGTGTGGTTACAGGAGATAATATCAAACTACAATGGGGAAGCCACAACTACCGACACTACAAAAACAAGTACAGATGATAGTTCTGATATCAGCATCATACTTGATAAATTCATCAAAGCACGATGTAAAAGCCACAGACGTGCTGACCATTTTCACTGCATGGAGAGAATGATTAAGAGATTCTGCCTGTATGCTGCCGTTCCATACACTCTCGACGATTTTAGCGCGGAGAATATGAAACAGTTTGAGACTTTCTTGGGTGTGGAGCATACGTTCTTCAATGAGAAAGGCGAATGTATCAAGCACAAGGCAGTTTATGAGGTAGAGCCATGTAAGAAGGTTCCTAAACAACGTGGTATCAACGCGATAAATGAAGTCTTCAGAAGATTCCGTACATTCTACAACTGGGCAGTTTCTAATGGATATACTAAAAACAATCCATTTGGAAAGTACCAGATTCCAGGCTGTGTATATGGTACACCTCTGTACATGACTTCTGAAGAGCGCGATAAGCTCTTCGAATTCGACTTCTCCAATCGTCCTGGCCTTGCTGTGCAGCGTGATATTTTCGTGTTTCAGTCCAATGTTGGCATGCGCGCTGGAGATATGATGGAACTGACTCGAAAGAATGTAGTGGATGGCGGTATAGAGTATGTCGCTAACAAAACCGTCCATAATAAAGGAACAACGATAAGAGTACCCCTTACTGCACAGGCACAGACAATCCTTGATCGCTACGACAGCTACAAGGGAATTGAACTTTTCCCTTTCTGTAAATAGTAATTGAAAAGTA
>DCIM01000073.1 GCA_002316005.1 Prevotellaceae bacterium UBA1726
CCAATTCCCTTGCAGTCGCGACTGAGCATATAATCGCCCACTACCTGACCTCCAACAATAATGATAAAGTCATTCTCGCGCACAATCTGCTTTTTGGTGTCAACAGTATATGTTGCCTGACCGGAAGTACACAAAGCGAGGAAAAGGCAATCCATACGCATAGCTTTCAATGGCAATGGTACATCTTCAAAATTTGTAAATAATACCATGTCATCATTCAGAAAATCACCGCCACAACCTAAGGACCGTGCCTGAGGCACAGAAATACCTTCCAACTTAGCCAATTTGTTCATATTGCAATATTATTTGGTGCAAATATAACAAATTCTCCGGAAATAACGAAAGAAAAATCGGTTAAAAAGATAAATTTTGGGCAATTTTGGGGACAATTTGCAGTCCTTCTACCTTAGAAACATTCTTCGGACGGAATAATTTGTCTCCAGTTATATAGATTTTTCTAAACCACGAAGCGGTAAAACGGAGCAAAAATTGTTCATCAGTATGCCCACTACAGATATATTCCGACCCAGAAATATAAATGTGCTGTCCTGGTTTCGCGTCACGAATGGTGACACGAATCAAACCATAGAATCCTTTGCCAAAGTCATAGGAAATACCCTTCTCATCCCAATCAACACTGAAATACTTAAGTTTTTCCACCTTATTAATATATTCGTAGGAAGAAGTAAAAGGCAGAAACGAAACATCAAAACGCCCATCTTCAGCATACTCAACAGGTAGCCAACCCATAATTTCTTCTTTAGAAACCTCACAAATACTATTGATTGACATTCTTCCATCAGCGAACTCAGCGTTACAATCAGTCATATAAGCATTAAGAGGACGGCACAGCCATGATTTGTCAGCATCATGGACAAATAGTTTGTTTTTCGTAGAAACGCCTTCAAAACGCAAAGAAAACGCGGGCGTTTCATCAAGAACAGATGGACAAACTAATAGTGTGATAGTATTAGAATCATTTTGCAGATATCTCGTCACATCAAAACGCATTGCAATAGGTTCAGTCTTATCAATACTTTCTCTATAAGGAGCACGCGCCATAGGATAAGAAGGAATAGAAACGAGATTACCATTCACATAGAGGCGGAAATAACCAGTAGTGGCAATTGCGATGGAACCTTCCTGTGGTTCAAACGAATCAACATAAGTATGACTATAGGCAACTTGCTGACCGACATAAGCCTCAGGACAAGTGAGCCATAAAGAAGAACACTCCTGAGCGTTAAGGCCCAGGAGTGTCATCATTGATATCAATATCGTTGAAATTCGTTTCAAATCAAACTTTCACTATTGATTAAGCATCGATATTTGCATAAGTAGCATTCTGCTCAATGAAAATACGGCGTGGTTCTACATCATCACCCATAAGCATTGAGAATACCTCATCAGCCTCTGCAGCGTTTTCAATAGTAACCTGCTTCAAGAGACGCTTCTCTGGATCCATTGTAGTTTCCCACAACTGCTCAGGATTCATCTCACCAAGACCCTTATAACGCTGAGTGTAAACTGCGCCCTCATCACCAGAAGCATACTTGTCAATGAACATCTGTCGCTGCTGATCAGAATAGCAATACTCCTCAATCTTCTTATAACGGCACTTATAGAGAGGTGGCTGAGCGATATAGAGGTGACCTTCCTGAATAACGCGAGGCATGAAGCGATAGAAGAGAGTCATGATAAGTGTGTCGATGTGAGAACCATCGACATCGGCATCGGTCATAATCACAATCTTATCATAACGAAGCTTGTCGATATTAGCTTCCTTTGTATCCTCGCCGTCAACACCAAAGCGAACTCCAATTGCCTGAAGAATGATGCTTACAGACTCTGATTCAAATACTTTGTGCCACTGAACCTTCTCTACATTCAGGATCTTACCACGAAGTGGAAGGATTGCCTGATAGTTACGGTCACGGCCCTGCTTTGCTGAACCACCCGCAGAATCTCCCTCGACGAGGAAAATCTCAGTGAGCTTAGGATCACGGCAAGAACAGTCGGCAAGTTTTCCAGGAAGACCACCACCCGACATAGGGCTCTTGCGCTGTACCTTCTCGCGAGCGTTGCGTGCAGCAATACGAGCTGTTGCAGCAAGAATAACCTTGTCGCAAATCTTCTTTGCCTCTACAGGATGCTCCTCCAGATAGTTAGAAAGAGCCTCACCTACTGCCTGCTGAACAGCACCATTTACCTCAGAGTTACCGAGTTTTGTCTTTGTCTGTCCCTCGAACTGAGGCTCAGCAACCTTTACTGAGATAACAGCAGTAAGACCTTCCTTGAAGTCTTCACCCGAGATTTCAATCTTTGCCTTCTCAATCTGCTTTGAAATGACAGGATCATTGTCGGCATACTTCTTCAGTGTACGCTGAAGAGCAACTCGGAAACCTGTGAGGTGAGTACCACCCTCAATAGTATTGATATTGTTTACATATGAGTGGATATTCTCAGAATAGTCTGTGTTATACATCACAGCAGCCTCAATTGGCACACCCTGCTTCTCTGTCTTCAGGTAGATTACATCATCAAAAAGATGTGTACGATGACGATCGACATAGCGAACGAACTCCTTCAAACCGTCAGAAGCATGGAAAACCTGCTGCTTAGGAGTCCAGCCCTCTACGAGATTGCCTTCCTCGTCAACCTCTGGACGAAGGTCGGTAAGAGTAATCTTGATACCTGCGTTGAGGAATGCGAGCTCACGCATACGACGAGCAACAATGTCGTACTTGTATGTTGTTGTGATGAAAATCGAGCCATCAGGCCAGAACTGCTGACGAGTACCACGCTTATCAGTCTCACCTACAACCTTTACATCATAGAGAGGCTTACCCTGAGCATATTCCTGCTGATAGATCTTGCCATCACGGAACACCTGAGAAAGCATGTGAGTAGAGAGTGCGTTAACACAACTTACACCCACACCGTGGAGACCGCCTGATACTTTGTACGAGCCTTTATCGAACTTACCACCGGCATGAAGTACAGTCATTACAACCTCCAAAGCCGACTTGTGCATCTTTGGATGCTCGTCAACTGGAATACCACGACCATTATCCTCTACAGTGATAGAGTTATCTTCGTTGATTGTGACCTCGATATCTGTACAATATCCTGCCATTGCCTCATCGATAGAGTTATCGACAGTCTCGTTTACGAGATGATGAAGACCCTTCTCTGAGATATCGCCAATATACATAGCCGGACGCTTGCGTACAGCCTCCAAACCTTCAAGCACCTGAATACTACTACCAGTGTAATTACCTTCTGCCTGCTGAATTTCTTCCATTGTATTTATTGTATTATTTTGTATCTATTACGGAGTGTTGGGCTATTACCCAATATAACTATGCAAAGATACAAAAAAAAATCGAATCCGCCACACAAAATATAGCAAAAAAGTGCTAAATATAATAATGTACGCGCGTGCGCAAAGGAAATTCCTATTTAAACGGGCAATAACCCACTACAAACTGGAAATAATTTGCCTTTATTGCACAGGCATTTATATTATATCCGAGATACATTTTTTTTGCAAGGACGGGCATATACCAGCGCAAGCCGACTGTTTCATAATAGCGTTTTTGGTTTGCATCGGCAGTACATCCCAATCGTTTCTGCAGATAATAGCCGATACTCATGTGCAGGGAGAAATCCTTGTAGAAGGCCTCGTGTTGCAGGGAAACACCCAGTACATGCGGCGAAAGCTTATAGTCGGCCACCGACCCATTACGCGCCTCAGATTCAGCCATGGCAGCAGTGAAAGGCATATAGACATAATCAAAACCTACACCTGAAGCGAACTTTTTGGAATAGCTCCACATCAATGCACCACTTGCCGACCAAGCATAATACATCTTATAGGAGGTTTGTCTGTCAGCAGGCATCAGAGTGAAGTCGTAATTGAAGTCCTGAAGCAGAGTCTGAGGGGCTACTCCTACAGTAAAATCAGCGTACAAATGTTTCTTCCAATCCTTTGAAAGCCCATGAACATATGGTTTTCTGGCCACAGTATCAGGGTTCATGACATAACTTGCCGTCAAACCGACATCCAGAGTGTTTGCTCCAATGTTAGGCTGATTGAGCTTTCCATTGGAATAATGGCGGAAACCAGCCTCTATGCCCAACTGGAAATTGCGTGTGACATTATACTTTGCATAAACTCCCAACCCCACAAAAACAGAGAGCCAATTGCCGATAATGTTATTCTCCGCATTGGTTTCGGTATTATAAGGACGTGTGCAAAAGCCGAGGCCGTTTTCGAATTTATAGCCGAGATCAAAGTTTCGGTTTCTCGCAAGCGATCGGCGAAAAGCGAAGAACGGGGTTATCATCACACCAAGACCTGACGTATACTGAATATCGTCCGACCAGATTCGGTCGTCCCAATGAAGCTTAACCCGACTGTAATCGCCCACAAGCAGACCGCCCTCCAACGTAGGACGCCCCCAAATCTCGTCGAAACAGTCCACACTGTCACCTTTTGCCTTCCAATTGAAAGCAGCCTCAAAGTACTTCACATCCTGAGTCTTTATCAGCTGCTTCATGTATATATCCTTTTTTATGAGGACACCTTGATAGCCGCCAGCCGTCACAGATACCTCCTGACCGAAAGCCGCCATCGGGGCAAACAGCCAGAATACCGCAAAAACAAACTGAAACAATATCTTGTTCATTAGGATTAGAAGTATCAATTATAAAAAAAGACCGCAATATCTAACGATATGCGGTCAGAACAATCTTCTTAGCGTAACTTCGCTAAAGCCCTTTGATTAGAGGCTGTTTACGTGAAGGTTCAAGCTTGACTTGAGGTTAGCTGCCTTGTTAGCGTGAATAAGATTCTGCTTAGCGAGCTTATCAAGCATCTTCTGTACTTTTGGATAGAGAGCAACAGCCTCTTCACGGTTTGTTGTAGCGCGAAGCTTACGAACTGCATTACGCATTGTCTTAGCGTAGTACTTATTGTGTGCAGTCTTTTTCTTGTCCTGACGAATTCTCTTCAGGGAACCCTTGTGGTTTGCCATAATTGTAATTTTTGAAATTAAGTTGATTAATAAAAGCCTATGGGTCTTGCGCATCCCTGCTGCCCTGGGCGGATTTAAATAAAACCCTCTGCCACCGTTTGCAACTATTATCACATCGCTGTGAGATGACAGATTTCGTAGTCGGTACGGGACTCGAACCCGTGTGGCAAGAATGAAAATCTTGAATCCTAACCTCTAGATGAACCGACCATGTGACGATTTTGCGGGTGCAAAGGTACTATTTTTTTGCTAATTACACAAATTTTCTTCAAGATTTTTTCTAAAAGCAGACTAAATTTTGTAATTTTGCATATATAAATCAAGTGTAAATACAGTTTCGGATGCTCACAAAAACAACTGCCATAGTGCTTCATTCACTGAAATACGGCGACAAGAAAGTGTTTGTCAATGTATTCAGTCGTGAATATGGAATGATTGCTTTCGCATGTTCCACAAGCAGTCGTACGAAGGGCAAGAACAAAGCCAACTACTTCCAGCCTTTGAATATAGTGGAGATTGAGTTTGACATGAAACCAAAAGCTGAAATCCACACAATGAAGGACATACGAATTGTCTATCCTGCAAAGTCGATTCCTTTTGACCCCTACAAACTGTCCATCTCCATTTTCCTTGCGGAATTTGTGCGTTATGCCCTGATGAACGAGCAGAAGAACGTACCAATCTACGACTATGTTGCAGCAAGCATACAATGGTTGGATAATGCAGAGAAGGATTTCGCCAACTTCCACATCATCTTTATGGTGAAGATGTCGCAGTTCATTGGTTTCTTCCCAAATCTTGACGACTACTTCCCTGGCAGTTGGTTTGACTTGCGAGATGGAAGTTTCACCCCACTCATCCCGAAACACAAGGAAGTTATCCGTCCTGCAGATGCAACCGCAATCCCTACCCTGGCCCGACTTTCCTATAGCACAATGCACTTGCTGAAGATGTCGCGTAACGAGCGAAATCAGTGTACAGAGGGCATCCTCACCTATTACAAGCTCCATCTGCCCGACTTTCCCGAACTGAAATCGTTTGCCGTAATGCGTGAACTTTTTGCCTGACAGCACGAAGTCTTCATTGCAGAAAAGGCATCATTGCAATCCTTTGAAAATCAGACTCTTCCATTGAGCAAAAGTCATTCCTATGGAATAAGCATGTCATTCCGCCGAAATGAGGTGGTCATTCCATTGGAATAAGGAGGTCATTCCACTGAAATGAGCCTGTCATTCCATTGGAATAACAAGCTCATTCTATAGCTTTTACAAAATTGCAACAACGAGGGCTGCTGATTCCTTATGCGAGGAGCTTCTTTACAATGCCCGAGATGACTCCACCTTCAGCACGACCAGCCATCTGCTTTGAAGCCATACCCATGACTTTTCCCATGTCCTTCATGCTTGTAGCACCCACCTGAGCAATAATCTCCTTGACGATTTTCTCAATCTCGTCTGCAGAAAGTGCCTTTGGAAGATACTCCTCCATTACTGCCACCTGAGCCAAATCCTCGTCTGCGAGGTCCTGACGACCGTTCTGCATGAATGTTGCAGCAGCCTCACGACCCTGCTTTGCAAGTTTCTGGATAATCTTCATTGCATCAGCATCCTCAAGGACATCGCCTGCACCAGGGGCAGCCTTTGCCTCAAGGAAAACCTTCTTTATATTGCGCAATGTGTCCAGACGAACCTTGTCGCGGGCCTTCATTGCAGCTTTTATATCTTCTGAAATCTGATCAAACAACATATTCCTATATATATTAATAAGGTGTAACAAATGTGACAATTACATCACTGCATATTATGCGAAACTGATAATGCTGAGATTGTCGGTTGGTTCCTTTGTCTCAGGCTCTTCCTTCTTCGCACCATTTGCAGCATTGCGGATATCCTCAAGAGTCTTGCGAGTACGCTTATATGTAGGAGTACTCTCTACTGCATAGATAACATCCTCATTGTCAAGGTCCTCAGGACGGAAGAGGAAGATATGTGGACGACGCTTGTACTGATTGTTGTTAGCGTCATTTCCATAATAATGCTCACGACGGCTGCGACGTTCTGCGGCCTTTTCTTCCTGCTCAGCAATACGGTTAGCCTCTTCCTGAGTATACTTCTTGCCAAGGTGGACATTCATTCCGTCAACATCCTCAATGCCGAATCCGGTTGCAAGGACGGTAACCTTCACCTTCTTGCCAAGTTCTGGATCAGTGCCAACACCCCACTTGATTTCGAAATCGCTGCTGAAACGAGCCATGAAGTCGTTGATATCGTTCATCTCCTCCATCATAAGACCAGAGTTGTCGTTCTTCTCGTTGCAGAAATTGATGCTAAGGAGAATCTTGCGTGAGTTGAAGATATCGTTGTCGTTGAGCAATGGAGAGTTGAGGGCATCATCAATAGCCTTCTTTACACGACCTTCACCCTCGCCGTATCCTGTACTCATTATGGCAACACCACCATCCTTCAGCACTGTCTTGACATCATTGAAATCGAGGTTGATAAGACCGTGGTTGGTGATAATCTCTGCAATACTCTTTGCCGCAACACTCAATGTGTCGTCAGCCTTTGAGAAGGCATCAAGCAACGAAAGTTCCGGATAAATCTCGCGAAGACGCTCATTGTTGATAACAAGGAGAGCATCAACATGCTTCGACATCTCCTCCACACCATCAAGAGCCTGATCAATCTTGCGATCACCCTCGAAACGGAATGGTATTGTAACAATACCCACAGTCAAAA
>DCIM01000076.1:0-12722 GCA_002316005.1 Prevotellaceae bacterium UBA1726
TTTAATCGGGAAAAGTTTGCTTTTATGGGGAGTATAGACAATACGTTTGTAGTAAATAAAAATTTATTGTTCGAGTTAAATGCCAATATTCAATCCCCTGTTATACAAGGAACTTTTGATGTTGGCACAATATCATCTGTAAACGCAGGGATGAAATGGAATTTTGCGAAAGAAAAAATGTCTTTAAGTGTATATTGTAACGACATTTTTAACACATCATCTCCAAAACTTACAGTTGACTATAAGGGTCAAAATTTTATTATGGATAATAGTTTTTACTCTCGCTTGGTATATGCTATATTTATTTATAAATTTGGAGGGTTCAAAGATAAGACAGCAAAAAAAATAGATACGTCTCGTTTTGGGCATTAGTCCAAGAGAGTGTTAACAATAATGTTTAATTTAAAATTTTCAATCATAAAGAAAAGATTTTTAGTAAATGACGATGGAGAAAGCGAATGCTCGGCTGTAATGGCAAAGGGTTGGAACATCCTTCAGCAAGGGAACATTAGGCTCAGACTTCAAGCATTTTGTGAGGAGGAAATAAGGAAAGACCCCTTGTTCATCTTATCAAGATTTATAACGGAATAAAAGAACCCACTGATTTTCAGCAGAAATGCCGATTGTCAGTGGGTTTTTTTGTTACCAAATCGTTCCCAATAGTCTATAATCAAATTAAACCTTTGTGAATATTTCGTGTCTTAGTTGCAGATGCAAGTTAAATAAAACAGCAATGAACATGAACGAAAAGCAGATTCTCAAGAAGAAGATCATGATAATGTACTGAATATATTTTTTGTATAAACCTTATTCTAAACACACGCATGAAGAGAATTGACCATCGTCAAACCTCGAGTGCACTCGATAATTCAAGTAAACTTGATTACCCTTGTTAGCAAGAGCCTTCACCAGGCGTTTTTTGTTTGCAGTTAAAAAAATAAAATCCGAAAACTTTTTCTGTATTTTGTTACTACAAAGTTGTCACGCTTTGACTTTTTTTTCGTAACTTTGTCTAAATAAAAAAATGTAGAAAATATGGCACAATTCGCGTTATACCATTATGAGTTGAGTCCTTTTACAAATAAGGAACCTCGACTTTTCCCTATAGACAATCCAGACCACAAGTATGATTCTATGGAGGCTCTATTTGAGAGTTTTCTTCCAGGGCGTGGTTCTTCGTTGGGCGTTAAAGAAGCTAAAGTTAAAGGAACGGGAGAAGATAAAATTACAACCTATGAAGCACACGGAAGTGAGGTACTACAAAACAAGAATCATATCATAGCCTTCAAGGTTCAAAGGAATGGAACTAAAAAGGTAGACACCGTAGATTGGGAAAAGGAGGATGTTCCGCATCATCCAAGTGTTCGCGTGTTGATTGACAACCGCGAAGACCGTCAGATAATAGCAATTGAAAACAATTCCGGATTTAAAGCAGAGAAAGCATACGAATTGCTTAAAAGCCATTTTAATAATAATCTGAAGGACTATTATGTGAGATTTGAATGCTATCCATTATTGAAAAAAGCTGATTTTTGGGAATCTGTTGATGAGATAAAGCATCGTTTCAATGATTTCATAAAACGCGTTCAGTTTGATTTTGTTGGAGTTGAACGCTCGGGGGCCATGTTTTCCGACAAACTGTCTTCGTTCTTGAATATAATAAATAGTGCACATGGCGGCATATTTATGGATTTTACTGATACTGACCAGTTGAACCGTGCAAAGGATGACATTGTGAATATGGCGGAGTTATGTTACAGAAACAAAGATTACAATCTTACCGTAAAGTTTCGTGATTTTGGTTCTTTCTGTTATGGACAAAAGATCAAGGCACAATGGGGGCTTGATGATGATAAAATTGATAAATTTTCCAAGAAGTATATCCAAATGGATATGTTTGATGTCGGCGACAAGGCTTTCAATGACATTGCAGAATGGTTCGACAAAATAAGAACGCTATTTGATGATTATATTAAAAATGGTATGAACGAATACCACAACTTTGATATATACATCATCAAGAATAATAGGCTTGAAGAGATCAAGCAAATGCTACATAGGTACATTGACAATCAAGATAAACCTCAAAAACTACTTATGCCTCTTTCCGCAGCTGTTTTATCTGGGTGTTTATCAAAACCGAACCTTGAAGATTTCAATTATGAATTCAACAAAAAAGTAACAGCGACTTCCTATAATAGGTATGTAAAAGAGAACACACAAAGCATTAATCCTTATGAGGGGATTCCTGCTTACAAACAGTTCTATGAGGAATTCGATAAATTATAAAATGTTTTTCATGATAATTTTGGGTTATTTTGGTTAAACCATCATAACCCATTTTTTTTGCCCCCCAAACTATTTTTTCTTCATAATTTTGCATCGAAGCTTGAGGACAAACCGGCAACGATGCAGGAGACTCATGCTTCCTTGAAACCATACTAAATAAAAAATAAATAGGTATGGAACCAATTTCAATTTTATCATTTACCGCTCAGCAGAGAATCAGCTCGCTGGAGATTGCAAAGGTTACTAACAAGAAGCATAAGAACATTATGCGCGACATTCGTGAGATGGAGGATGCTTGGTTAACAAATACTGGGCTCAAATTTGAGCTCAGTGAATATGTCGACCCAACAGGTCGTCATCTTCCTTGCTACTTACTCTCTCTTGAGCAAATGCTCTATGTGATTACGAAGTACAACAATGAGGCTCGTGCTAAGCTCGTGCTTCGTTGGGCAGAACTCGAACAGGCAGAGAAGTCGCGTATGCTGAAAGAACTTGCTGAAGTGCAGCAGGATGCTATGTATGCCCAGAGAGTTCTCGGCAGTAACGGCACGCTCACAACAACAGAAATCGCAAAGGAGTTGGGGCTTACCCCGCAGAAGTTGCACAATGTGTTGCATGAGCAAGGTTTGATCTATCGTCTGCCTCGTGCCAAGACATGGTGCTTGTATGCTCCTTACGACGAGTTGGGCCTCATTGAGTACGAAACTCGCTTGTATCAGCGTGCCGATGGAACGACCTACACAAAACGCATTGAGCGTTGGTCGGAGAAAGGTCACAAACTCATTAATGAGCGTGTGGAAGACCATTCTAACTTCCATGTTCCAGAGAATGTTCCTCATTGCGTTGAACTTACTCTGCAGTTCATGTTCTAACCCAAGTAAAACCACAGTTCTTCCCGTCTGGCAGGGCCCTATAGTCGGATAGGAGGAAGCCGAAAGGCAAAGCACCGGTGCTTCTGTTTCAAAACACACTGAAATGGAAGCAAACAATTCCAAAAAGAAGAAATGCCCTGAATCTCAGGGTACTGAGCACGAGGCACTTGTGTTCGCATTGAGCGTGGTTCATAGTCACGATGTCAACGATGCGAACCTGGCAGATAATGCCAAATTGGAAATGTGCCGACCCACACTGAAGAAGATTGCCAATGGAGAGGTTCCTGTACGCGGGTACCAAAAATATATGGAGGGAATGGTGGTTGTGATGAACGACCTCCGACTGAAGGCAATCTACGAGAAAGACGAACTGAAAGAAAGGCGTATAATGAGCGATATGCTTGACATACTGCTTGTGAACTTCGGCATTGCGACAGATGCAGAAATGAATGAGCGGGAAGCCGAAAAACGCCGTCAAGATATACTGCGTGAAATAAAAATGTAAACGTGTGCGGGGTACATTTACATCCGGTTGTTTTGAATCGGATATCTTCGTACCTTCGCATCAGAAATAAAACCAATTTGTAATGTCTCCATATTCTTTTCTTACCAGCCTCAGGCTGTGACGGTCTGGGGTTGGTTTTAAAGAAGATGGGAGGGATTGATAAAAGGATTTTTTATTAACAAACAAATATATACAATTATGAAAGAAAGAATTATTAAGGCACTGGTTGCCTACTTCCCGCTCTTTAGTCAGCAAATCGCGACTTACTTTGAGCGTTTTGAGGACTTAGATGGTACTCGTATTCTCAACAAGTTCCTTGAGATTGTCGAGGGTGAACACTACCATGTTGAGAATGACGAAAACGATGTGCAGTATATTGTCATTGACATTGATGTGCCAAAGGCAATCAGCAAACCAATCGAAATCCTGATCAACCTCTACGATGTTGACAAGGCCATCTCTGAACATCTTACTAACATCTTAAAGTAATAAGCCTATGATACTGGAAGTTTTCTTAAAGTCGGTTGGCGAATTGCAGAGTGATGAAAAGCGTGATGGTTCTGGCAAATGGTATGCTCGCGATTTGGTGTTTGAAGCAAATGATAACACCTTGTATCGCGACACTTTCGTTGTTCGCTATACTGGCGAAAAGGCCATTGAGCCTGCTCTTGAGGTTGGTAAACTCTATCAGGCTGAAATCAGTTTTTCTACTCGCAACTATGGTGAGCGCACATTCCAAGATATGTGGCTTCGCAACTTGGTTGCTGTAGATGCTCCAAACGCAGAGGAAGATAAACCCTTTTAACTTCAGGCCTCATGGATATGAATTTTAATGAAAGACCTCCGCCAAAAGGCGATTCACCATTTGAGTTAATAGTTATTTTTGAATTAAAATATAAAAAATTGAATTACAATGGAAAAAGTTTTTTCAAAGGTTATCCCTGTGAATATCTATGCTGAAGATGGCGAGAAGATTGAATCGGGAAAGAAGATGTCGGGTGTCGGCATTCTCGTTGATGGCGAGATGGAGTTTACCTTCTCAAAGGCTCTGAAGCGTGAGAAGTCGTATGCCCATAACCCTGCTCTCTACACAGGTGATCACACCACAGCACGCCTCCAGAAGGATGCTGGTTTTCGTCTGACAACAATGGTGTCGAGCGCTTACGACCTCTCGAAGGATATTAACATTGATGCACTTGTTGCAGAGTTCAAGGAAGCCCTCATGGCATTAAACAAATAGGAACGGGATGAGTTGTTATAACATACAGATAAAGAATGGGAGTAAGTATATGCTCCCAATTCTTTCACGCGACGACTATCTGGCTCTGCGAGATGAGGCAAAGCACAAGAAGCTTGTTGCCCTTGTGAGAAAACTCTATGCAGAAGGGGCTCCTGAGAATGAAGTGTCTGCCCAGAAGCGAAAGCTCTTGCAGTTCAACTACTCTTGCATTCCTGGTGAAGATGGTTTGCTGAAGGGATGTCAAACCGCCTCAATGACCTATGGCATGGACATTGACCACATTGCACCAGAGAAGATGCTGGAAGTGGCAGAGAGCATTCTCAGCAAAAAGGATGAAATCGGTTTGCTGATGCTTGAGCGTAGTGTTCGTTGTGAGGGTTATCATTTGGTGCTGAAGCGAGTGGCAGGTCTTTCGCAAGAGGACAATTTGAAGCGTGTCGCAGACATTCTCAATGTAGAGCCAGACAAAGCTGTCAAGGATATACAAAGAGTCTTTTTCGGTACAACAAATAACGAAGATGATTTGCTTTTCCTCTCAGACGACTTATTCATCATCGAGAAGGCACCTGCTGTCCAGAGCCTTTCACTCCCTAACCTCGTAGAAACTTCGGAGGAGAAAGGGGCTGTAGGGGAGTTGCCTTATGGGAAGATAATCCCAGAATTCTTCAAACTGGAGAATGAGGATTTCCCAAACCTTGTTGAGGGCACCCGCAACGACACCATCTTCAATGTCACTGCGAAGTATCTGCGTTATTGCACCGACCACTCATTCTCACGCATCAAGGCGTTGCTCTTTCCACAGTGGGCCTTTGGATTGAGCGAGGAGGAGATGGACGCCATCATCCGTTCGGCACTCTCTCGCGAGCGTTCTTACACCCCAAAAGCCGTCAAGCACATTCTGAGGAAATATTCTCAAAGCCCTTCCCTTCAGGGAGTGGATGGGGATAGGATTGAGGACACCGACGAGACAGAGTCATCAAAACTCCCACCAGCGATGCCAGCGTCGTTGCCTGAGTTCATCAGGTTGATTACATCGAAGGTGCCTGACTGCTACAAGGCTGCCGTTGCAACACAGGTCTTCCCTGCCCTTGGCGCACATCTGCATCAGGTGCATTTCCGTTACATTGACAATGTGGAGCACGAAGCCGGACTGATGAGCGTGTGCATTGCGAAACAGTCGTTTGGAAAGGGGTGCATCAACAAACCTGTGGACATCATCAATGCCGACCTCATTGCCGACAACGAGCGAAACAAGGAACTGGCAAGAAAGTGGCGCAAGGAGTCGGCCGAGAGTGAAGACGACAATGTAGGATTGCTTTCCGAAAAGGTTTACTTCCCTCTGCCATTGGTGAACATGACCGATGCGGCTTTCACCGACCGACTACGCCGACTTGAGCACAACGGAGGTAGGACGATGTTCATGAAACTCGACGAGATTGAGTTGCTCTATCAAGTGAACACAGGTGGCGACCTGAAACCTGACCGACTCATTTGTCTTGCCTACGACAGAAGCGAATATGGTCAGGAGCGCGTCTCAAACAACAGCATCAGTGACAGTGCAAAGATGCGATGGTCGTGGATAGCGTCGACCACTCCTCCAAACGCTCGCCTGTTCTTCTCGAAGAGTAATGCGTTTATGAACGGAGCATTGTCAAGACTTGGCATCTGTACGATTTTTCAGCCTGATGACCGGAACTTCATGCCACGCTACGGAATCTATGACGAGGAATTCAAGGAGAAGGTGAAAGAGTATGTGGACCGGCTGAATCTGGCATCAGGGTTTATTTCTTGCCCAAAGGTGGACCGGCTCACCGAGCAACTTCGCCTATGGTGCGTCGACAAGGCTGAGGAGTATGAAGATGAAACCGAAAAGGAAATCTTCTGCGACTTCTACAAAAGAGCGTTGGTGATAGCATTCCGCAAGGCAATGATTCTCTACATACTGAGCGGCAGAGTGTGGACAAAGACAATGGACGATTTCATTGAGTGGTCGCTCAAGTACGACCTCTGGTGCAAACTCTATTTCTTCTCAGACTTGATGATATCAGCCTACAAAGGTGCAAAAGTCACCGTCACCAATATGGCAACGGAGCGAAAGACAACAAAGTTGGAATTGCTCTACGAGAATCTGGGGCAGGAGTTTACATCGAAGGATATAGACCGGCTGAAGGAATCGTTGATGATCTACACTCCAAGAAAAGTTGTCCTGAGCAAACTCAAGAGTAAAGGTCTGATAGAAAAGATTGGCAAGACTGAGTACAGGAAAACCAATGCCCCCGAAAAAGGTTCTTTGCACTAAAGGCAAAGTGGCACAGCCGAACGAAAAGGTTAAAAGGTTAAAAGGTTACTTTTAGAGTGGCTCTCAAAACAATAACAATTATGAACAACAATGTTAGACCGCCCCCAGTGTGGGTGCCCCTCACCCCACGCCCTTTGGGCGTCCCCCTCTCCCCTCCATTTCATTGCGGGGCGAGGGAGTAAATACGAAAACAAATAAACAAAAACAGTCAAAAAAAACAATCAAAAACAAAGTCCCCAAATTCCCTGGCATTTCACTCCCTTGCCCCGCAGAAAGTTCGGAGGGGAGGCTTTTGCCGGAGGGCAAAATGCAGGAGGCGAAGCCGGGGTGAGGGGCCGATATTATGAGAATAAATACAAGAGGGTTTCGTAATAACAACCCACTAAACATCAAACATGGTACCTCCCATTGGCATATGCAAACCAATGTGCAGACGGATCCATAT
Source organism: Prevotellaceae bacterium UBA1726 (assembly GCA_002316005.1). Classification (GTDB taxonomy): domain Bacteria; phylum Bacteroidota; class Bacteroidia; order Bacteroidales; family Bacteroidaceae; genus Prevotella. The sequence continues at coordinate 7,651 of DCIM01000076.1, forward strand.
TTCGTTACTTTCACGGAACTGAAATGGGGCTTTCGCGCTGCGTGGAAACTGATGGCATCATACTATGCCAAGTTCAACGACCAGCACAAAGTCTTCAACATCCTGAACATCATCTGCCGCTGGGCTCCTCCAAGCGAGAACAACACGCTGGCATATATCAACACCGTTGTCAAACTGTCGGGTATAGGCGACCTTCATTCACTGCCTAATCCTGAAGTGAACGGAGAAGAGGTTGCAAGAGTCATCGCAGCAATGGTATGCGTAGAGAACGGAATCAAAATGGAGCAAGTCCCAATGGATGACCTCTGGGCAGGATACCAAGAGGCGTGGCCTCACCCCAACCCTCTCCTAAAGGAGAGGGAGTAAGGCCTCACCCCCGCCTCTCCTTCAGAGAGGAGCCGCTGACGCAGGAGAGGAAAGACTCTCATTATTCCGCTCTGCCCAAGCTCCCTTCCCTTTAGGGAGGGGATGGGGGTAGGCTTCCCCCATTGAGCCGGCTCGCATCGAGTCGGCTTTTTCGTTAAATCCCCTACCCTTACACACAAAAAAAGGGAGCAGACGCGAGGTCCACTCCCTATGTTGTTGTTAACTTGTTGTTAAATGCCTTGCTTACATCTTGCCGGCGAGGACTTTCTCGATCATCACGAGCATACCGTACATGTGCTGGAGAAGTGGCGAGAGGTTGGCGTCGATGTCGAGTACCTGTGGCTCGAGCATATACTCATTGTTAAGGCCTTCGTATGCCTCCTCGAAGTTAGAGAATGGCACTACTCCATCAGGGTTGCAATGCAAGAGCTGAAGTGGATACTGTGGCTTCCAGCCATGGCAGAGGTTCTGACGGTCCATCAAACCAAGTACGCGGTTGAAGTTGTCTGGATAGTTGTTCACATAGTCGAAGTTGAGGATATCGTCGAGGTCCTTGCCGTTGAACTTCATCATCACATCGAGGATGCCTTCCTCGTTGTTGCGAATCATCTGTGGAAGGTTTGTAGAGAGTGCCCATGGTGTGAAGAAATCCTCGTAGTTGAGGTCGGCAACTTCTGCTGGATAGCTGTTGAACATGCTGTTGATGACGAATGGGATGACGGCACCAAGACCGATGCTCTTGCCTGCCTCCATGTCCTCTACATAAGTCTCGAAGGTGCGACGGAGGTCGTATGGGCCATCACCGCAATAAACCTTTGCGAGGTGGAAACGCTCCTGTGTTGCCTTGTCGAGCTGCTGGAAGCGACGGAGTGAAGCAAGCGATACCGAACCGCCCTGTGAATAGCCGAGGATATAAGACTTGAAGTCGTTGTCGAGAGGGAGTCGCTTCTCCTTGGCATAGTTGAGCAATACCTGGAAGGCGTCGATGCTTGTGCGACCGTGAACCTCGTGGTTGAGGTAGAGGTCAGGATGCGATGCCGACGAACCCAGACCGATATAGTCAGGCATGATGCAAAGTGAACCGGTGGCTGCCATGATTGCCTCTACGCTGGTGTACTTTGTAGGGATGAGCATGAAGCCGATGTGTGTGCCGTGGTTGATGAGCATCACATTCTTGATCTTCTTGAGGAGTGGATAGACGATGAGGGCTGATGCTGTGACAGGCTTGTTGTCCTGATCGTTGGTGGTGTACTCCACGCGTACAGTTTTATATATACCTGCCTGGAGCGATACTGCCTTACGCATACCGGTGTTCTCTGTCTCGAGGGCTGGCAACTGGCGGTAGTCGTTGACAAACTTCTCGTGGATGCTCTGGTAGAGGTCGGCATCGACACAGTCTTCCTGCTTACCCATGGAAATGGCAAACAGTTCCTCGCCGGTCATCTCCTTCTCTTCGAGAATGCGGAATGAAGAAATGGTTGTTTCGTCGGTGTTTGCTGGCGAATTAGCAACTTCGTCCTGAGTGCTACATGCGCTCATAAGCATTGCGAACATCGCAATAGCCAAAAAAATCTTTTTCATACTCATTAATTGTTACTTAAGTTAAATAGTTTCATAAATTACAATGCAAAGGTATAAAAAATTGCACAAACTACAAACAAAAGCGCAAGAAAATTGTTCGGTTTTAGAAAAAAGATAATGGAAAAGTCGCCCAAGGTGTTTTAATTATAACAAGAATTTACAGAATTTACAGAATTATTTTTTTCAATCAGAACAGTTGTTTTTTTTTCCGTAAGGTATTCTGTTAATTCTGTAAATTCTTGTTTATATATTATATATACCTTAGAATGAATAGCTAAGGCCGAGGGAGGTGTATTCCTTCAGCTGGAAGTAGCCGAAGTTGTCGTCCTTGCGCGAGATGTTTGAGTCGTCGAAACGTGGATAGACATAGATGCTCGCTGTGAGGAAACGCGAAATCTTCATGTTGAAAGTGTTCTCCCACTGAAGGTCCATACGCTTGTAGGTGGTATAGCCATAGAGGCGTGTACTCCAGTCGACATTGTTGGAAAATTTCCATGTTGCTCGAACCTCGAAGGTAGAACCGTAATCCAGTTTGCCATGCTTACCCTCGTCGAAGCCACTTGCCTGTGCAAGGTTCAGTCGGTCGAAGTATTTATAGTTGGCAGCGAAAGGCGCCAGATGGACACTACCCTTGAGTTTACTCTTGAGCCAATCGATAGAGTAATCCATACCCAAAGAGACATTGATATTGAGCGGACTGGTGAAGTCGGATTTGACTACATTAGAGTTTGCATTAAAACTTCGCATAAACTGGCTATTCGCCACAACCTGAAGGGTATAGTACCACTTTTTGGTTGCCTGAAGTCCCACCTTACTGGTAAGTCGCAGAAGGTCGGAAGAAGTCTTTACGGAGTGAACGGTATCGCTCTTGTTTGTCATGAAACCGAGTTGCATCTCGAGGGTGTTCTCCCACTTGAACTTCTGCTTGTTGTTGTAGTTGGCACGAAGCGTGACGCGGGTAAGGGCGGAGTAGTTGCTCTCACCACCCTGATACCAGTTGCCTGAGTAGAAGTTCTGCATCATCTGCAGGTAGTAATCGCCCGAGAATGTCCAGAAATTTGGTTTCACGATGACGATATCCACAGGAGCAAGACTAATCTCCTCTGCCTTTGGTGCCTCGTAACTTGCTGGTGGTGCATCCTTCTTTGCAGGTTCTTCCTTTTTCTCCTCCTTCTTACGCTTTGGACGCTCGCCCTGGAAACGACCGCGAACCAACTCCGGATGGTTGATATACACATTCATCAGGGCGTTGTCGATGACCATCTGGTCGTCGGTGGTCATTGCCTCGTCCTCGTTGAGCGAGAAATGGCGATGAGCAAGGTCGCCATAGAAATTCACCGGAGTGAACAGGCGCATATAGCGAGGGTCGGTAGATTTATTGCCTTTTAGCGCACGATTTTCCTTCACCAGCGAATCGATTTGATGGCGAAGACGCGTAAGAGAGTCGGTATAGGCACTAACGATATGGTGTTCTTGGCGGTCGATATCACTCATGTCAGAGTGGTTTGACTTATTCTGGGAATAAGCCAATGTAGATGTCAAAAGTAGTAAGATGAGCAGAAATTGCCTCATATTCTTTATATAAATCATGATTCTAAGTGCAAAGATAGCAATAAAATTTGGAACTTCTTTGCTCTGTGGGATTTTTTTTGTAACTTTGCAACTTAATAACAAAGTTTCGCATTGTGCTCGACTTTCGTTATAGGCCTTTGGCCTGAGTCTGGTTGCAGGTTTCGCGTTTCAAAGTTTCAAGCTTCGCGTTTCAGAGTTTCAAGCTTCGCGATTCATGTATCAGGTATTTCCGCAGTATTGCTGCTTGAAGGGTGAGCACTGCGAACTTAAACAACATCAATATAAAAAAATATGGCTGACGCAAAGTACATCTTCGTTACCGGTGGTGTGGTTTCCTCGTTGGGTAAGGGAATCATCTCTTCAAGCATCGGTAAACTTCTCCAGGCAAGAGGTTACAAAATCACTATCCAAAAGTTTGATCCATACATCAACATCGACCCAGGTACGCTGAACCCTTACGAGCACGGAGAGTGCTATGTAACTGTTGACGGTATGGAAACCGACCTCGACCTTGGTCACTATGAACGCTTCACAGGCATTCAGACGACACGCTTCAACTCAATGACAACAGGTCGTATCTACAAGGCCGTTATCGACAAGGAGCGTCGTGGTGACTATCTTGGAAAGACCATTCAGGTGGTGCCTCATATCACCGACGAGATAAAGCGCAACATCCGTCACCTCGGTGAGACTGGCGAATACGACTTTGTGATAACAGAGATTGGCGGTACTATCGGCGACATCGAGTCGGCTCCATTCATGGAGGCTATCCGACAGTTGCGCTGGGAACTCGGCCGTAACGCCATCAATATCCACCTCACCTATGTGCCTTACCTCAAGGCGGCAGGCGAGTTGAAGACAAAACCGACACAGCACTCCGTGAAGGAACTCCAGTCGGTGGGTATTCAGCCAGATATCCTTGTGCTCCGTACAGAGAAGCACCTCTCGGATTCGGTTCGCATGAAGGTGGCTTCGTTCTGTAATGTCGACCTTGAGTGTGTCGTTCAGTCGGAGGACCTCCCATCAATCTACGAGGTACCAATCGCCATGCAGCATCAAGGACTCGACGCAGCCATATTGCGTAAGTTGGGCATTCCTGTGGGCGAGACCCCTACCCTTGGTCCTTGGCGCAAGTACATCGAGCGTCGCAACAACGCCACTAAGGAAGTTGTCATCGGTCTTGTGGGCAAGTACGACCTTCAGGACGCTTACAAGAGCATCCGTGAGTCGTTGCTTCACGCAGGAGTATATAATGATGTGAAGACTGTCATCAAGTTTGTCAACTCGGAGTTTGTCACTACTGACAATGTGGCAGAAAAACTCGAAGGCGTGGACGGCGTTGTCATCGGTCCGGGTTTCGGTCAGCGTGGCATAGAAGGTAAACTCGTTGCCATTGAGTACACCCGAACACACGATATTCCTACATTCGGAATCTGTCTCGGTATGCAGATGATTGTCATCGAGTTCGCCCGTAATGTGCTTGGTTATCAGGACGCTAACTCGCGAGAGATGGACGCAGAGACACCACACAATGTCATCGACATCATGGAGGA
>DCIM01000076.1:12734-22979 GCA_002316005.1 Prevotellaceae bacterium UBA1726
AGAAGAACATCACCAATATGGGCGGTACGATGCGACTCGGTGCTTATGAGTGTCAGTTGAAGGCAGGTTCGCGTGTCAGCGAGATATACAAAAAAGAGACTGTCAGCGAGCGTCATCGCCATCGTTATGAGTTCAATAACTCGTTCAAAGAGGAATACGAGAAGAATGGCATGCTTTGTGTAGGAAAGAATCCGGAAAGCGATCTCGTAGAGATTGTGGAGATTCCAACACTGAAGTGGTTCGTGGGAACACAGTTCCACCCAGAGTACCAGAGTACGGTTCTCAAGCCACATCCACTATTTGTGGATTTCATTAGAAATATTAATAACAACAAAAAATAGAAATGGATAAAAACACCGTAACANNACTACTACCATCAGGATTAATCCTGATGGTAGTAGTCTTCTTCGGTTTCATCTGGTGGTCGCAGCCATCACAGAAGCAGATGGAGGAAATGGCCCGTCAGGACTCAATCGCTACTGTAGAAAAAGAAAAAGCAGAAAAAGCAAAAGCTACTGCAGCCCTTGCTGCCAAGCAGGCAGAACAGGCAGCACTCGAAGACACCACAGCCTTGTTCCACTCTGCGCTGAGCGGACAGGCACAGAAGGTTGTTCTTCAGAACGAAAAGGTGGCACTCACCTTCAACTCTAAGGGTGCAACAGTCGAGAAGGCTGTTGTGAAGGGTTATGCCGACCGTAATGGAAACAAGGATGTGACACTCTTCCAGGGTGAAGACCAGAAACTCAATTACTCGCTCTCGGCAAAGGAGCAGAACATTGAGACTGCAAACCTCTACTTCACTCCTACAGAGCAGACCGACTCGTCGGTAGTGTTCGTGGCAGAGGCAGGTGCCGGCAAGACCATCGAGATGGCTTACCAGTTGGGCAAGAACTACATGCTCCACATGCAGATGAGAGTGAAGGGAATGTCGGGCCTCTTCGCTGCAAACACCAACACCATGGATGTGACATGGCAGGACAAGGTGGCACAGCAGGAGAAGGGCTTCACCTTCGAGAACCGCTACTCTACCCTCACCTATCATAAGTCGGAAGGTGGCGACGACAAGTTGAGCGAGACAAAGGAAGAAATCAACGAGAACATCGACAAGAAGATTGACTGGGTGGCATTCAAGAACCAGTTCTTCTCGGCTGTGATGATTTCGAAGAACGACTTCGAAGAGAACTCCATCATGTCGTCAATCCCTCAGAAGAAGGGTTCGGGCTACCTGAAACAGTATGAGGCAAAGATGAAGACAGCATTCGACCCAACAGGTGTGAATGCCTCAGAGTTTGAGTTCATCTATTGTCCTAACGAGTTCACCACAATGCAGCACCTTGAGAAGGAATCAACCTTCAACAAGAACCTTCAGCTGACTCGTATCGTTTACCTCGGCTGGTGGATTTTCCGCTTCATCAACCGTTGGTTCACAATGTATATCTTCGAAGGTCTTGCAGCAATGGCAATTCCAATGGGTATCGTGCTCATCCTCATCACACTCATCCTGAAGGCGCTCACCTACCCAATGGTTCGCAAGAGTTACATGTCGTCGGCAAAGATGCGTGTACTCAAACCAAAACTCGAGGAGGCAACAAAGCAGTTTGACGGTCCTGACCAGCAGATGCAGAAGCAGCAGGCAATGATGCAGGAATATGCTAAGTATGGCGTTTCGCCTATGGCGGGTTGTCTGCCAATGCTCATCCAGATGCCTGTTTGGTTGGCAATGTTCAACTTCGTGCCAAACGCTATCCAGTTGCGTGGTCAGTCGTTCCTTTGGATCAGCGACCTCTCTACCTACGACCCAATATGGGAATGGGGTAAGAACATCTGGCTCATCGGTGACCACCTCTCATTGACATGTATCCTCTTCTGCGTGGGTAACCTCCTCTACACTTGGATGACAATGAAACAGCAGAAGGATCAGATGGTTGGTCAGCAGGCAGAGCAGATGAAGATGATGCAATGGATGATGTTCCTCATGCCATTGATGTTCTTCTTCATGTTCAATGACTACTCGGCAGGTCTTAACTTCTACTACTTCATCTCATTGTTCTTCTCGGCAGCCATCATGTGGGGTCTCCGTCGTTTCACCAACGATGAGAAGTTGCTCGCTAAACTCGAGGCAAAGTATCAGGAGAACAAGAATTCGGGCAAGAAACTCACCGGTCTTGCTGGTCGTCTGCAGGCAATGCAGGAAGAGCAGCAGAGAATGGAAGAGAAGCGCCGCGAATTGGAAAGAAAGCGTAAAGGTCTCAAATAAGAAGCCCCTCCCCGGCCCTCCTTTGGAGGGAGGGGAATTTCCATTTTATATTATGAAGAAATATTTTGTTTTAGCCTTTGCAGCAATTATGGCAATGGGTAATATCGACAATGCTAACGCTCAGGAAGCACCATTCATCGGTAAGAGCGACATCAAACTGACAAGCAACCTCATGACACCAGAGGCACTCTGGGCAATGGGACGAATCAGTGGCTATCAGGTGTCGCCAGACGGCAAGACGGTTGTCTATCAGGTAGGCTACTACAGCGTTGAGCAGAACAAGAGTCATCATATTCTCTACACGATGAATATTGATGGTACCGGTCAGAAGCAACTCACCACCTCGACAAAGAGCGAGACTGATGCCGCTTGGATTGAAGGTGGCAAGAAGATAGCCTTCATCACCGGTGGTCAGCTCTGGACAATGAATGCTGACGGTACTGGCCGCAAGCAGATAAGCAACCTCGACAAGGATGTTGAGGGATATGCATTCTCGCCAGACGGTACAAAGGTCATCGTCCTCCATTCACTCCCTTACACAGGAAGCATTGAGGCAAAACCAGCCGACCTGCCAAAGACTACCGGTCGTGTCGTGAACGACCTCAACTATCGTCATTGGGACCACTATGTAGAGACAATTAGCCATGCTTTCGTATATTCAGTTTCTCCCCTCGGGGAGGTGGAGAGCGCCTCTGGTGTTGACATACTTGACGGCGAACCATACGAGTGTCCATTGGCACCATTCGGTGGTATGGAGCAGTTGGCTTGGAGTCCTGATTCAAAGTCAATCGCTTACACCTGTCGCAAGAAGACCGGTGTTGCCTATGCCATCTCAACCGACTCGGATATCTATTTATATAATATAGGTACGCGCGAAACAAAGAATCTCTGCAAGCCAGAGGGTTATGTGGAGCCTGCTATCGACCCAACAAAGTCGATGGCAAACCAGCCTATCAACCACCTCGCGGAGGACTGCAATGTGGGTTATGACACTAATCCAAAGTTCTCGCCAGACGGCACTCAGATTGCATGGCTTTCGATGGAGCGTTGCGGTTATGAGAGCGACAGAAACCGCCTTTGTGTCTATACCTTCGCCACAGGCAAGAAGGAATATGTGACCGAGGATTTCGACTCGAATGTTGACGATTATGTATGGTCGGACGATAAGGACGCGAAGTTCTATTTCATCGGTGTTTGGCATGCTGTCGAGAACATCTATGCTGTGACAAAGAAGGGTGCGTTGAAGCAGGTTACTGACTTCTGTGCCGACTTCGGTTCATTGCAGATGGTAGGCAACAAGAAGCAGATTCTTGCCGAGCGTCATGACTATTTCCATGCTGCCGACCTCTATCTCGTCACTCCAGGCAAGGACATGACAAAGACTCAGACCGTTCAGGTGACAAACGAGAATAAGCACATCATGGATCAGCTTGCTCTGGGCTCGTGCGAGGAGCATTGGGTGAAGACCACAAACGGCGAGAACATGCTCTATTGGGCAATCCTCCCTCCAAACTTCGACCCAAACAAGAAGTACCCTACCCTCCTCTTCTGTGAGGGCGGTCCTCAGAGTCCTGTAAGTCAGTTCTGGTCATATCGCTGGAACTTCATGATTATGGCTTCGCAGGGATATGTTGTCATTGCTCCAAACCGCCACGGATTGCCAGGTTTCGGAATGAAATGGAACGAGGAAGTTTCGGGCGACTGGACAGGTCAGTGTATGAAGGATTATCTCACAGCTATCGACGATGCTTGCGAGAATCTCTCGTATGTTGATAAGGACCGTCTTGGTTGTGTAGGAGCATCGTTCGGCGGTTTCTCTGTATATTATCTTGCCGGTCATCACGAGAAGCGTTTCAAGGCATTCATCGCCCATGACGGAGCATTCAACCTCGAATCGATGTACACAGATACCGAAGAGGCTTGGTTCTCAAACTGGGAATACGAGGATGCTTATTGGAACAAGGACCTCTCGCTGAATGCAAAGCGTACTTACGAGAATAGCCCACATCGTTTTGTTGACAAGTGGGACACTCCAATCCTCTGCATCCACGGAGAGATGGACTATCGTATCAATGCCAACCAGGGCTTTGGCGCTTTCAATGCCGCAAAGATGAAGGGCGTACCAGCACAGTTGCTCATCTTCCCTGATGAGAACCACTGGGTGTTGAAACCACAGAACGGCATTCTCTGGCAGCGCACCTACTTCGACTGGTTGAAGAAGTGGCTTTGATGCGGCCTTCGGCCTAAATGATAAATGCTAAATGATAAATGATAAAATCGCAAAATCATAAAATCATAAATATAAAATGACAGAACTCCTTCAGAAAAAACTAAATGACAAGGCGTGGGCTCGTTGGACAGCCCTCTTCCTCGTGGCATCAATGATGTTCTTCGGATACATGTTCGTTGATGTGATGTCGCCTATTCAGGCACTTGTTGAACAACAGCGTGGCTGGACACCAGATGTATTCGGTACATACGGTGCTTCAGAGTTTACCCTCAACCTCTTCGGTTTCCTCATCGTGGCAGGTATCATCCTCGATAAGATGGGAATCCGTTTCACAGGTCTTCTTTCAGCATCATTGATGCTTATCGGTGCTTGCATCAAACTCTATGCTATCAGTTCATGGTTTCAGGGCACTGCTCTTGAGGCATGGTTGAACTCTTGGTGGGTTTCAATGCCTGCAAGTGCAAAACTTGCTTGTCTTGGCTTCATGTTCTTCGGTTGTGGTTGCGAGATGGCAGGAACAACAGTTTCGAAGGCTATCGCTAAGTGGTTCAAGGGTAAGGAGATGGCACTCGCTATGGGTCTTGAGATGGCACTTGCACGCGTTGGTGTGTTTGCTATCTTCTCAATCTCTCCAATCATCGCTGAGAAGATGGGTACTGTTGTTGCACCAGTGGCATTCTGTACTGTTCTCCTTCTCATCGGTCTCATCAGCTATTTCGTGTTCACCCTCATGGATAAGACACTCGACAAGCAGACTGGCGAGACAGCTACAGACGGTGAAAGCGAAGAGGAATTCAAGTTCTCTGACCTTGGTAAGATTCTCACATCAGAGGCATTCTGGATTGTAGCATTGCTTTGTGTACTCTACTACTCAGCAATCTTCCCATTCCAGCGTTTTGCTGCAAACATGCTCCAGTGTAACCTCGATGGTCTTTCGGCTACAGATGCTGCAAACATTTTCCGTTGGTTCCCAATGGGAGCAGCAGCCATCACTCCATTCCTCGGCTACTTCCTCGATCGTAAGGGTAAGGGTGCTACAATGCTTATCTTCGGTGCATTGCTTCTTATCATTTGCCACCTTATCTTCGCATTCGTACTCCCAGAGACAAAGAGCGAACTTCTTGCCTACTCTACAATCGTAATCCTCGGCCTTTCTTTCTCGCTCGTTCCAGCATCACTCTGGCCAAGCGTTCCAAAGATTGTTGACGAGAAGATTCTCGGTAGTGCTTACTGCCTTATCTTCTTCATCCAGAACTGGGGACTCTTCTTTGCTCCATTGCTCATCGGTAATGTTCTTGCATCTTCAAATGCAAACAATCCTGCCGTTATTGCAGCAAAGGCTTCGGGTGCAGAACTCATTCCATACAACTACACTACTTGCGAGATAATCTTCGCAAGCTTCGGTGTAGCAGCTCTTCTCATCGCTCTCTACCTGAAGGTTGTTGACAAGAAGCGTGGCTATGGTCTTGAGGAACCAAATATCAAGTAAGGGCCTCACCCCCGCTGCATTTTGATAGCGAGTCAAAAGCCCCCTAAAGGGAAGGGAGTAAAAATCAATCAAGGGCTAAATTTGGCCCATTGTTCTACGAAGGTTCATCTCTACACAGGGATGGACCTTTGTTTTGTTTTCAGCATCGACAACAATCATCATATCAATACCGAAAGGACCTGTGTATTTTCCATGGAAATGCTTTGAAGTAATCTCTATGATTGAATCGCGGATAATATACAAAAGCGAGACATCAATATATTTGCCGATTTCTTTAGTTTTATTTTCTTCGTTTTCGTTATTGTTTTGCAGATAGGCACCATTCTTGGTCGAGAAGATATTCATTCCCGTATAACTCGTTTTATACTCCTCATCAACCATGAATTCCATAGCAAAATCCAACACCTTGTTATATGTCGGTTCAATCATTATGGTCCCCTGTTCATCAAGGACATTCTTCACCCATCCTTTCTCGCTCTCGGAGAGTTCTTTTTCAATGAATTTCACCCCTCGACCACTACAACTCCAAGGGGATTTTAGTACGATGGAACCGTTGTTTTTTACTATTTCCTCCAATTCCATGATGGTTCCGTTGAAAGTCCTTGCCTCTCCGATAAAAGCATCGTTTCGGGCAACAATCAGAGGAAGCATTTCCTTGGCAGCAAACTCCCTTGAACTCATTCTGCGAATCTCGTCTAACTGCTCATTGGAAGGCACAAGGCTCATGAATAAAGGATTGCATTTCACCAAACGATGAACGATGTGGATGTCCCATCCCCATGGTTCCACTTTTGAAGGCATCTCCTTCATCGTTAGTTTACGCAAATCATCGAAAGTGACAAACTTAACCTTTGCACATTTTCTTTCTGCATTGCGAAGATTGTTTTCTGCACAGATAACATCCTCAACCAGAACCCAATCGCCATCCTCCGCCCAAAAGGACGGGATATGGCAAAACTGTTCGCGTGTCAAGCGAGCTGCCTTCGGAGGTGTGAACGAGACATCATTCTTACCAAGAACAATGTCGTGTTCGGGGTTGTATATGTGCAGTTTAAACATAGTTTAAAGGGGGACAATATGATTTATGTTGCAAAAATAATAAAAAATCACTGATTTTTGCAATCTTTACTTGCCAAATTCATTTTTTTTTGGTAACTTTGCCATACTATAGTACAAGATTATAATCATTAACCGTGAGTTTTTTGCTCACACTCATTTTTTAACCACTTCAATGGAGGCTTTCTACGAGACTCATGCCAATTTGGTAGAACATACAACTGCTCCGGTTCGCCGTCTGCTTATGGACGAGATTGACTGGAACGACCGTCTTATTGGTATAAAGGGAACACGAGGCGTAGGAAAGACTACTTTCCTTCTTCAATTTGCTAAGGAGCATTATGGTGCTCACGACCGTCGTTGCCTTTACATCAATATGAACAACTTCTATTTCCAAGGTCGTGGAATAGCCGATTTCGCTGGTGAGTTCGTTAGTCGTGGTGGAAAGTGTCTGCTTGTGGATCAGGTGTTCAAACAGCCAGATTGGAGCCAGGAACTGCGTCGTTGCTATGACCTCTATCCTACTCTGCAGATTGTCTTCACTGGTTCGAGTGTCATGCGACTCAAAGAGGAAAACGCCGAGATTGGCGGTATCGTGAAAAGCTATAACCTTCGTGGTTTCTCATTCCGTGAATACATCAACCTCATGTCGGGAAACAACTTCCCTGCATATTCCCTCGAAGAAATCATCAATAATCATGAGCGCATCGTTAAGAAGATTCTTCCTTATGTAAGTCCGCTGAAATACTTTGATGATTATCTACATCATGGTTTTTATCCTTTCTTCCTTGAAAACCGTAATTTCTCGGAGAATCTGCTCAAAACCATGAACATGATGACAGAGGTGGATATTCTCCTCATCAAGCAGATTGAACTGAAATATCTTACCAAGATTAAGAAGCTCTTCTATCTCCTTGCTGTTGATGGTCCAAAGGCTCCGAACATCTCAAATCTTGCCAATGATATCGAGACAAGCCGTGCAACGGTGATGAACTATATCAAGTACTTGGCCGATGCCCGACTCATCAATATCATCTATCCAGTTGGTCAGGATTTCCCAAAGAAGCCTTCGAAGGTGATGATGCATAATCCAAGTCTCTTGTATGCCATCTACCCTATTCAGGCTACAAAGCAGGAGGCAATGGAGACATTCTTTGTCAATTCGCTTTGGAAAGACCATCGAGTAAACCAGAAAGGTAAAGATATGCAGTTCATTGTCGATGAGAAACTGCCGTTCCGTATCTGCGATGCACACAGCGAACAGAAGATTCGTTATCAGCAGGATTGCTTCTACGCGCGATATAATACAGAGGTAGGTCAAGGAAACAAGATTCCACTCTGGCTTTTAGGATTCCTTTACTAAGAATTCCGTTCAACAAGAAATTAAATAGAAACATAATATATTAATTCATTCTATAATAAAAACATTATGGCAAAAGAAAAGAAATTTGTAACATGGGATGGTAACACCTGTGCTGGTCATGTAGCTTACATGTTCTCAGAGGTAGCTGCTATTTACCCTATCACTCCTTCATCTCCAATGGCTGAGCATGTTGACGAGTGGGCTGCTCAGGGTCGTAAGAACCTGTTCGGCGACAAAGTGTTGGTTCAGGAAATGCAGTCTGAGGGCGGTGCAGCAGGTGCTGTTCACGGTTCTCTCCAGGCTGGTGCCCTTACATCAACATTTACTGCTTCTCAGGGTCTGTTGCTTATGATCCCTAACATGTACAAGATTGCTGGTGAGCTTCTCCCAAGCGTATTCCATGTTAGTGCTCGTACTGTTGCTTCTCATTCACTTTGTATCTTCGGTGACCACGGTGATGTAATGGCTTGTCGTCAGACAGGTTTCGCTATGCTTGCTGAGGGTTCTGTACAGGAAGTAATGGATCTCTCGGCTGTTGCACACCTTGCAGCTCTTGAGGCTCGTGTTCCATTCATCAACTTCTTCGACGGTTTCCGTACATCACACGAGTACCAGAAGGTTGAGCTCATTGAAGAGGACGATGTACGCGACCTTGTTGACCAGAAGGCACTTGCTGAGTTCCGTTCACGCGCACTTACCCCAGAGCATCCACAGGCTAAGGGTATGGCTGAGAACCCAGAGACATTCTTCGCTCATCGTGAGTCTTGTAACCGTTACTACGATGCTGTTCCTGGTATCGTTGAGAAGTATATGGCTGCTATCTCTGAGCGTACAGGTCGTGAGTACAAGCTCTTCTCATACTATGGTGCAGAGGATGCTGACCGCGTAATCATCCTTATGGGTTCTGCTACAGAGGCTGCTCGTGAGGCTATCGACTACATGAACGCTAATGGCGAGAAGGTAGGTATGGTTTCTGTTCACCTCTATCGTCCATTCTCTGTTGAGCATCTCCTCGCTGCAGTTCCAAAGACTGTTAAGCGTATCGCTGTTCTCGACCGTACAAAGGAGCCTGGTTCAAATGGCGAACCTCTGCTTCTCGATGTTAAGGACGCATTCTACGGACAGGAGAACGCTCCAGTTATCGTTGGTGGTCGTTACGGTCTTGGTTCTTGCGACACAACACCTGCAATGATCATCGGTGTTTATGAGAACCTCGCTCTCCCACAGCCAAAGGATCACTTCACAATCGGTATCGAGGATGACCTCACATTCCGTTCACTCCCAGTTAAGGAAGAGATGGCTCTTGGTGGCGCAAGCACATTCGAGGCTAAGTTCTTCGGTCTTGGTGCTGACGGTACTGTTGGTGCTAACAAGAACTCAGTAAAGATTATCGGTGACAACACAGATAAGTACTGCCAGGCTTACTTCTCTTATGACTCAAAGAAGTCAGGTGGTTTCACATGTTCACACCTTCGTTTCGGTGATGAGCCAATCCGTTCAACATATCAGATCAAGACTCCAAACTTCGTTGCATGTCATGTTCAGGCTTACCTCCACATGTACGATGTAATTCGTGGTCTTCGTCCAAACGGACAGTTCCTCTTGAACACTATCTTCGATGGTGAGGAACTCGTAAACTTCATCCCTAACAAGATTAAGAAGTACTTCGCAGAGAAGAACATCACAGTTTACTATATCAACGCTACAAAGATTGCTCAGGAGATTGGTCTTGGTAACCGTACCAACACTATCCTCCAGTCTGCATTCTTCCGTATCACAGAGGTTATCCCTGTTGATCTCGCTGTAGAGCAGATGAAGAAGGCTATCGTTAAGTCTTACGGCAAGAAGGG
>DCIM01000076.1:23012-77622 GCA_002316005.1 Prevotellaceae bacterium UBA1726
AACATGAACTATGCTGCTGTTGACCGTGGTGGTGAGTACAAGACTCTCGCTATCGATCCAGCATGGGCTAACCTCCCTGCTGATGCTGCTGTAGAGAACGATGATCCTGCATATATCAACAACCTCGTTCGCGTTATCAACGCTCAGAACGGTGGCGACCTCCCAGTTTCTGCATATAAGGGAATCGAGGATGGTACATGGGAGCAGGGTACTGCTGCTTATGAGAAGCGTGGTGTAGCTGGTTTCGTTCCTGTATGGGATCCATCTGTATGTTCACAGTGTAACAAGTGTTCATTCGTTTGTCCTCACGCTTGTATCCGTCCATTCGTACTCGACGAGGCTGAGAAGGCTGGTTTCGAGGGCGAGACTATCGAGATGAAGGCTCCTGCTGCTTTGAAGGGTATGAACTTCGTAATGCAGGTAGGTGTTAAGGACTGTCTCGGTTGCGGTAACTGTGTTGACGTTTGTGCCGGTGGTGCTGTTAAGGGCGAAGACGGCAAGCCAATGAAGGATGAGAACGGTAAGCTTATCACAGCTAAGGCTCTTAAGATGGTTGCTTACGATGATTCATCTGAGGCTGCTGCTCAGGAGGCTAAGAACTGGAACTACTGTGTTAAGAATGTTGCTTCTAAGCAGGATCTCGTTGACATCAAGCAGTCTCCAAAGAACTCTCAGTTCGCGACTCCACTCTTCGAGTTCTCAGGTGCTTGTTCTGGTTGTGGTGAGACTCCTTACGTTAAGCTCATCACTCAGCTCTTCGGTGACCGTGAGATCGTAGCAAATGCTACTGGTTGTTCTTCAATCTACTCAGGTTCAATCCCATCAACTCCTTATACAACTAACGCTAAGGGTCAGGGTCCTGCATGGGCTAACTCTTTGTTCGAGGACTTCTGCGAGTTCGGTCTCGGTATGGTAATTGCTACAAAGAAGATGAAGGCTCGCATCAACGATCTCCTCAATGGTGCTATCGCTGCTGATGAGACTCCTGCAGAGTTCAAGGCTGCAGCTCAGGCTTGGATTGACGGACAGAACGATGCTGATGCCTCAAAGGCTGCAGCTGAGGTTCTTAAGCCAATGATTGCTGCAGCTGCTGAGAAGGGATGCCCAACTTGCAAGCAGCTCAAGGAACTCGATCACTACCTCGTTAAGCGTTCACAGTGGATCATCGGTGGTGACGGTGCTTCTTACGATATCGGTTACGGCGGTCTCGACCATGTTATCGGCTCTGGTGAGGATGTAAACATCTTCGTTATCGATACAGAGGTTTACTCTAACACTGGTGGTCAGGCTTCTAAGGCTACTCCAATCGGTGCTATTGCTCAGTTCGCTGCTAACGGTAAGCGTGTTGGTAAGAAGGATCTCGGTTTGATGCAGGCTACATACGGTAATGTATATGTTGCTCAGGTTGCTATGGGTGCTGACCAGTCACAGTGCTTGAAGGCATTCAAGGAAGCTGAAGCATGGCACGGTCCATCAATCATCATCGGTTATGCTCCATGTATCAACCACGGTCTTAAGGCTAAGGGTGGTATGGGTAAGTCTCAGGCTGAGGAGGCTAAGGCTGTTGAGTGCGGTTACTGGCACTTGTGGCGTAATAACCCTGCTCTCGCTGAGGAAGGCAAGAACCCATTCACACTTGACTCTAAGGAGCCAAATTGGGATAACTTCCAGGCATTCCTCGAGGGTGAGGTTCGTTTCCTCTCACTCAAGAAGGCTGCCCCAGAAGAGGCTCAGGAGCTCTACGATGCATGTAAGGCAGCTGCTCAGCGTCGCTACCAGACTTACATCCGTAAGACTCAGGAGGATTGGTCACTCCCAACAGAGTAATCAAGATTTCTCAAACATAATTAAAGGCCGCATCCTTCGGGGTGCGACCTTTTTTTGTTTTTGTAGAACAAAGAAAAACGCTCTGTTCTTCTTATATAATAATGTATATGCTATTTCACAATGGTGAACTTGGCAAACTTCAATAGCAATTGCTTCGTGCCGGTATTACGGAACTCAACGGTAGCCTTGGTGTTGTCACCTGTTCCTTCAACCTTAATAACCGTTCCTACACCGAATCTCTGATGCTCAATAACCGTTCCTTCACTCAATCCCTGTGATGCTGCCGATGGTGTTGTATTGTTAACTGATGTTGTTGAAATAGGTGTTGGAGTTATTGTTGGTGTAACTCGCTTAAAGCCTTGAGGAACAACAGGTTTAGAAACGGGTTGTTGCGTTGGTTGGCGGAATCCTCCAAACGAACTGCTTCTACGAGTCATGTACTCAGGTTCGTCATTACTTCTTGAGCGGAAACCGCTTGAGAATGGTGTTCTTGTAGTTTCCTCGTCCCTGTCATAGGATCTTGTCCTTGTTCGTGTTGAACCAGAATCTCCCCCACTTTGGGCATCAATTTTTAGATAACGCCTGTCTATTTCATTAAGGAAACGGCTTGGAACATCATATTCTAACTTTCCGTATCTCCAACGGTTTTTGGCACAAGTGAGGATACAATGCTTTTCTGCTCGTGTAATGGCAACATAGAAAAGACGACGCTCCTCTTCGAGTTCACGAATTGAATCTGCTGCCATCGGACTTGGAAAGATATTCTCCTCCATTCCTACAATGAATACTGTCGGATATTCCAATCCCTTTGCAGCATGGATGGTCATCATTGTCACCTTCTCGTCTGTACCGTCATTGCTTTCTTTGTCAGTCTGCAAGGCTACATCCTGAAGGAACAAATCCAATCTTGCATTCTCTTCTTCGCCTTGTTCTTCTTTCTCGGCTACGAAGTCGCTCAGCGCAGCCATGAACTCCTCAAGGTTTTCTTGGCGAGTGATGAATTCGGGTTCCTTGCTCGAGAATAAATCCTTGTGAATACCACTTTTGTCCACGACCTTCTGACCAAGTTCGTAAGCATTCATGGTGTTCAGATCTTCTGCGAATTCATCTATCAAGCACACGAATCCCTGAAGTTTGCCCATAGGCCCTTTGCCCAGCATCAACTGATATCGTTCAGGATCTCTTGCCACTTCCCAGTAACTTGCTCCATACTGTGATGCTGTTTGAGCAATCTTATCAAGAGTCGCATTACCAATGCCTCGTGCAGGATAGTTGATAACTCGCTTAAATGCTTCTTCGTCATCATGGTTCACGATAAGGCGGAAATAACCTATAACATCCTTTATCTCCTTACGCTGATAGAACGATAGTCCTCCGTAAATCTTATATGGAATGCCTTGCTTTAGACATTCATCCTCGAACGAACGACTCTGGGCGTTTGTACGATAAAGCACAGCAAAGTCAGAATACTGACAACCTTCCTCTCGCTTTATTCGTTTTATCTCTTTGCAAACTACAGCGGCCTCTTCCTTGTCGGAATAGGTCATCTTCAAAATGAGTTGCTCGCCTTCGTCATTCTCCGAGAAAATATTCTTGTCAATCTGGCGTGAGTTATGCTTAATGATACTGTTTGCAGCAAGTACAATCTTTTGTGTCGAACGGTAGTTCTGCTCCAGTTTGAAAAGTTTGGATTGTGGATATACCTTATTGAAATCCAATATATTATCAATGCTTGCTCCACGGAAAGCGTAAATACTCTGAGCATCGTCTCCAACAACACAAACTCGTTGATTTTCGCGTGTTAGGAGTTCAACGATTTGCTGCTGAACTCGGTTGGTATCCTGATACTCGTCAACAAGAATAAACTTGAATCTTTCTGCCCATTTCTTTCTTATTTCCTCGTTCTCTTTGAACAGTTTGTAGGTGAGCATCAACAGATCGTCGAAGTCCATTGCATTGGAGTTGGCACATCTCTGTTGATAGGCAACATAAATCTTTCCTATGGCTGGCATTCGTGCCTGGCGATCTCGTTCGGTGATATCTCCGTTGTTGACATACTGCTGTGCTGTGACGATGCAGTTTTTTGCCATTGAAATTTTACTGTGTACGGCTGCAGGTTTGTATATCTTGTCATCAAGATTCATCTCTTTTACAATGGTCTTGATGAGCGAACGTGAATCGGCTTCGTCATAAATTGTAAACTGCGATGTATAGCCGAGACTTTCCGCCTCGCGACGAAGGATATGCGAGAACACAGAATGGAATGTTCCCATATGGATATAGTGTGCCTTGTCGCTTCCTACAAGTCGCCCTATTCTTTCTTTCATCTCGTTGGCGGCTTTGTTAGTAAAGGTCAGGGCGAGGATATTCCATGGTGCCATACCTTGCTCAATGAGGTATGCAATCTTGTATGTCAGGACGCGTGTTTTTCCTGAACCGGCTCCAGCAATGACAAGCGAAGGACCATCGTTATACTCCACCGCTGCTCGCTGACTTTTATTAAGGTCGTCTAATAGATTCATTATTTTTCGTCATTGTATTTATTTAGAATATACTCCTCCACTCACTGATTTTTTGTTCACTTCTTCTCCTTTTTTCGGAAATAGTGGAATAAACCTCATCTGTTTCTCAATCCATGCCTGGCGTTTACGCATATATGAACTTGGTGCTGATGAGTCAAATTGTCGCGGATTTGGTAGTGTGGCAGCGATGAGCGCACATTCGCTTCGTGTAAGTTCGTTTGCTTCTTTTCCTCTGAAGTGATAGTCAGCAACTGATGAAACACCATATATTCCGTCGCCCATCTCTATAGAGTTAAGGTAAACTTCCATGATGCGTTGCTTGTTCCAGATTAGTTCGATGAGGAATGTGAAATAAACCTCGAAACCTTTTCTTGTCCACGATCGTCCTGGCCATAGAAAGACATTCTTCGCTGTCTGCTGGCTTATGGTACTTGCTCCATGTTTGCGTTTTGCAGTCTTGTTGTGTTTAGCAGCCTGCTCAATCGCCTTGAAATCAAAACCATGATGCAATAGGAATCTTTGGTCTTCCGATGCCATAACGGCAACGGGCATCGATGGCGACATGTCTTCGAGCGATACCCATTGGTGGTGCCACTTTGGCATTTCGCCACTTGTTATCTGTTGGGCTGTGCGAATAAACATCAATGGTGTCGCATAGACCGGCAGATAGCGATATATCACCACTGCAAAGATTGTCGAGACAAAAAACAAACCTACCGTCCAACGAATTATCTTAAATACCAAACGCATCCAAAAAGGCTTTTCTTAAAAAAGGGTACGCACCAAAACGATGCGCACCCTTATATTTAATAATGTGTACTCTGATTAGTTGAGTGTTCCAGCATTAGCAGCATCGATCATTGCCTGTGAAGCGTAAAGAATAACCTCTACACGACGGCTTGCTGCAAGATTCTCCTTACCGTTAGCATCCTTGATGAGGTAGTCTGGATTCTCACCGTATCCGATTACATTCTTGATCTGTGATGCAGAAACGCCACAAGTACCTGTGAGGAAGTTCTTTACAGAGTTCGCACGGTTCTCTGAGAGTGTCTGGTTTGTTGCCTCAGAACCTGTTGAGTCTGTGTAACCGAGGATACCTACAGAACAGTCTGTGTTGTTCTTCAATACAGAAGAGAAGTTTGTCAACTCGTTTTGAGCTGAAGTATTGAGGTTGTACTTACCTGTCTGGAAGAGGATACCTGAGTCGAATGTTACGCGAACTGCAGAAAGACCGTTAGCATCTGTGATGCTCTCAACCTGAGCGTTAGCCAACTGAGCAGCAGCCTCTGCCTTTACCTTATCCATGTGCTTACCAATGAGTGTACCTGTTGTTGCACCAACAGCACCACCGATAGCAGTACCGATGAGAGTACCCTTTGTGTTACCACCGATAAGACGACCAGCCAATGCACCGAGAGCAGCGCCAGCACCAGTACCGATAAGTGCACCATTACCTGCACTTGTAGAACAACTTACAATAGTGAGCAGTGACATACCGAGCACTGCGAGTTTCATTTTCTTCATAATGTTTTTTTAATAAATTAGTATAATGTGTATTAATATTAACCTTCCTAATTGACGAAAAAATCGTCTTTTAGTTTAGCCGGAATATAAATTAATCAAAATATCAACTGCAAAGATAATTCTTTTTTTAAAAATATGCTACATTTCCGGCTTTTTTTTTGTAATTTTGCACCAAATATTGAAAACTATAAACATATTTATATATTATGGCAAAAGAATTGAAGGATCTCACAAAAAGAAGTGAGAACTATAGCCAGTGGTATAACGACCTCATCGTGAAGGCTGACTTGGCTGAGCAGAGTGCCGTTCGTGGCTGTATGGTAATCAAACCTTATGGTTACGCCATCTGGGAAAAAATGCAGCGTGCTATGGATGATATGTTCAAGGCCGAAGGTGTACAGAATGCTTATTTCCCTCTCCTCATACCGAAATCTTTCCTCTCTCGCGAAGCTGAGCATGTTGAAGGATTTGCTAAAGAGTGTGCTGTCGTAACTCACTATCGTCTCAAGACTAACGAGACTCACGATGGTGTTGTTGTTGACCCAGAGGCTCGCCTCGAGGAGGAACTCATTGTCCGTCCAACATCGGAGACAATGATTTGGAATACTTTCAAGAACTGGATTCAGTCATGGCGTGATCTGCCTCTTCTCTGCAACCAGTGGTGTAATGTTATGCGTTGGGAGATGCGTACTCGTCCTTTCCTTCGTACATCTGAATTCCTCTGGCAGGAGGGCCACTGTGCTTTCGCTACACGCGACGAGGCAGAGAATAACGCAAAGACTATGCTTAAGGTGTATGCCGACTTCGCCGAGAACTGGATGGCTGTTCCTGTTGTTCAGGGTGTGAAGTCTGAGACTGAGCGTTTTGCCGGTGCTCTTGACACTTACACTATTGAGGCAATGATGCAGGACGGCAAGGCTCTCCAGAGTGGTACTTCTCACTTCCTCGGTCAGAACTTCGCAAAGGCTTTCGATGTTACTTTCCTTAATAAGGATAATGCTCAGGATACTCCTTGGGCAACATCATGGGGCGTTTCTACTCGTCTCATCGGTGCTCTCATCATGACTCACTCTGATGATAATGGTCTTGTACTTCCTCCACGCCTTGCTCCTCTGCAGGTTGTCATCGTACCAATCGGTGGTAAGGGAGATAGTCAGATCGCTCTTGACAACAAGGCTGCTGAGATTATGTCTGAACTCAAGGCTAAGGGCATCAGCGTGAAGTACGATAGCGACAACAACAAGCGTCCTGGATTCAAGTTCGCTGAATACGAGCTCAAGGGTGTGCCTGTTCGTCTTGTTCTTGGTGCTCGCGATATGGAGAATGGTACTATTGAGGTAATGCGTCGTGATACTCTTGAGAAGGAGACTCTTCCTATTGAGGGAATCACCGATTATGTAGTGACATTGCTCGATGATATCCAGAACAACATCCTTGCCAAGGCTAAGGCTTATCGTGATGAGCGCATCTATGAGTGCGACAACTACGAGGAGTTTAAGGAGAAGGTGAAGGATGGAGGTTTCTTCCTCTGCCACTGGGATGGTACAGCCGAGACTGAGGCTAAGATCAAGGAGGAGACTCAGGCCACTATCCGTTGTGTCCCTTACGGCTATGAGCAGACTCCTGGCGTTGACATGGTTTCTGGTAAACCATCCGTTGCTCGTGTAATCATCGCACGTTCTTACTAACATCAATATTCTCCCCCTCCCTTTTCCAAAAGCGAGGGGGAATAATTATCATTTACCAATTATCATTTATCATTTAGCGTAGCGCAAAACTATGGACTGGTTAATTAATTTGTTTGTCCAAAACGGAATGGCACACACTGTGCTTATTCTTGGATTGGTTATTGCTATTGGTGTCCTGCTTGGAAAGATTAAGTTCGGTGGTGTTGCTCTTGGTGTGACATTCGTTCTTTTCGCTGGTATCCTTGTCGGACATTTCGGTTTTATGGCAAATCCTGAATTTGTTGATAAGGAATTGATGACATTCCTTCAGGATTTCGGCCTTATTCTCTTTGTGTTCTTTATCGGTTTGCAGGTTGGACCTGGCTTCTTCGAGAGTTTCAAGGGTGGTGGCGTACAGATGAATATTATGTCTGTATGTATGATCTGCCTTAATATTGCTGTAATGTTTGGTTGCTATTGGTTCCTTTTCGACCATAACAACACTAACCTCGCAATGCTCGTAGGAACTCTCTATGGTGCTGTCACTAACACCCCTGGTCTTGGTGCTGCCAACGAAGCGGTCAAGTCGCTTGGCGAAGGAGCTTTCGGTGGAGAGCTTCCTCAGTTGGCTTCTTCTTATGCTTGCGCCTACCCTCTCGGTGTTCTTGGTATCATCGGAGCTACTGTTCTTGTCCGTTATATCTGCAAAGTTACTCTTTCCGATGAGGAGAAGGAACTTGAGGATGCTGAAGGTGCTGACCCACACGAGACTCCTCATCTGTTGTCACTCAAGGCTGAGAATGAATTCATCTCAGGTCGTACTATTCTTCAACTCACAGAGTTCCTCAAGCGCGATTTCGTCATTACTCGTATGATTAAGAACGGCGAACTCGTTGTTCCTAACCGTAACACCGTTATAGAGAAGGGTGATGACCTCTACCTTACTTGTGCAGAAACTGATGTGGAGGCTGTAAAGGCGTTTATCGGTCCTGAGACCGACCTTAAATGGGAAGTTAACAAGAAGACTACTCGCGATATGGTTTCTCGCCGCATTCTCGTTACAAATCCAAAGATCAACGGTAAGACTTTCGGTAGCATGCACTTCTCAAGTGTCTATGGTGTTAATGTAACTCGTATCACTCGCCAGGGTATGAATCTCTTTGCTTCGCGCAACCACCACTTCCATGTTGGTGATAAGATTATGGTTGTTGGTCCAGAGGAGAATGTACAGCGTGTTGCCGACCTCATGGGCGACTCAGCAAAGCACCTTAATCATCCAAACATCGCAACAATCTTCATCGGTATCTTCCTCGGTATTATCTTTGGTCAGATTCCTGTATTCTTCCCAGGTATGCCTACTCCATTGAAACTTGGATTGGCAGGTGGTCCTCTCATCATCGCTATCCTTATCGGCCGTTTCGGTCACCTCTGGAAGTTGGTAACCTATACCACTACATCGGCTAACCTGATGATGCGTGAGATAGGTCTTTGTTTGTTCCTTGCTTGTGTTGGTATCAAGGCGGGCGATGGATTCGTTGAGACAATCATGAATGGCGGACACATGTATGTGATCTGTGGTTTCCTCATCACAATCATCCCTATCCTCATCGTTGCTCCTATTGCTCGTTGGAAGTTTAAGTTCAACTATTTCACTCTCATGGGTGCAATTGCTGGTACTTACACCGACCCACCAGCACTTGGTTTTGCTAATGCAAGTTGTTCGAAGGAAGCTCCTGCAATTGGATATTCAACTGTTTATCCATTGTCAATGTTCCTCCGTATCCTCACAGCCCAACTTGTTATCCTCTTCGCTTGCGCTTAAAGCACTCTCAATATAAACTTAGAAGGGCCAGATTCGCATGAATCTGGCCCTTTTTTAAATGCAATTTTCGTCTTCTTTGCAGTCTTCGTTCGCCGTCGTAGTAAGCGGGATTTTATCCCACGTTAAATACTACAGAAACTCGAAACCCAATCTTCGCATGGCTTTTTGTGCTATGCTGTCATATTCCTCACCCATGTCAGCAAAGCGCACTATGCAGTTCATTGCTGCGTGCTGAACAGACGGGTTCTCTGATTGCAGCGCTACTCCTGCCTGATCAAGGAACTCGCTGATGCCCCGCTCGTTTGGTTCCTGACCTTTCATAAACAGTCGACCGATGAGGTTGTAGGCACATATTTGGTGAAGGTCGTTGTCAGACGCCATCCATTCGTAAGCAAGCATAGGAGCATAGTCAAGGTTTTGAAGAAGATTGAAGACCAGTTGCTCACCCACCTCTTGACTTGGAAGTTGCTCCATCCAGATGTCAACAACCTCGCGAGGCATCTCCTCTGCGGGCATGAGCATCGTTGCAAGCAGTTTACACTCACGCACATTACTCTTCCAGAGTTCTATGGCAAGGTTTAAGTCTTTTGAATACTCGCTTGCCATCTCATGCAGATGCTGAAGCGACACGCCCCAGTTGAGTTTGTTCTCATCACCCTTGTCGCGCAACGACTGAGCCGTAACGCCATTCATATAAAGACGGAAAGAGCGCTTTATTTCCTTTACCGTGAGTTCTACCTTTTCTTTCTCCATAACGATTAACTGAGATTTTCAATCATGCCATCGATAGGACTCTTGATGAGTTTGCCCACCTTGAACCCTTCCAGCTTGGCTGCCTCTTCGAGTTCCGAGCGATAGTGGAACGCCATGCTACCCACGAAATTCACAGGCCATTCAGGATGCTGATACTGGGTGATGTTGTTTCGGAAGAAAGCACGGAAATTATCAATAACCATTTGTCGCAACTCAGGAACATCGAGGTTGGCATGAATGAATGGCGAAAACGAAGCAAGGAAACGATTTGGTGCCTCCTCGCGATACACCTTATTAATAATATCTGCCTGCGTGAGACCAGTCTCGGTAAGGAACTTATCGCAAAGTGAAGCAGGGAAGGTGCGTTTCAGAATGCGGTTAAGGAAGAGTTTTCCCATGACGGCGCCCCCACCCTCGTCGCCAAGGATGAATCCCAGGCATGGGGTGTTCTGCACAATCTTCTCTCCATCGAAAAGGCACGAGTTAGACCCTGTACCAAGAATAGCCGCTATACCTTCCTTCTTTCCGCAAGCAGCAATGGCAGCACCCAGCATATCGCTCGCCACACGCATGTTATAGGCATGAGGAAACAGTTCAAGGAGCAGATGCTCCATGACAGGAATCTTTGCCGGAGTGCATCCAGCACCGAAGTAATGTATGGTGTAGATGTCGAGTGCATGAGGCACATGAGGCATCAGTTCGTTGCGTAGAATGCCGCGAACGACATCCTCGGACATGACGACAGGATTGATGCCACTCGTAGAGAAACGAGTCTTTACACCTCCCGGTTCGATGATGCACCAATCGGTCTTGGTACTTCCAGAATCAGCTATGATTATCATTTTCTTGTTCTATTTATTGCAAAGTTACTTCAAAAGAGCGACAAATCCAAAAATAATATTGCTTTTTGACCGAAATGTGATTTTTTTGTGCTAACTTTGCGAAAGAATTAAACCAGATTACAATTATTCCAATATGAGAAAACTTACTAAGACTCTTTTACTTATTCTTCTCTGTTTCTGCGCAAGTCAGGTTTCTGCCGTTGAAATGGACCACACTTTTACAAATGCTGATGAATGGGCTATCTACGAGGCATTCCATAATGTGTTCTGGGATGGCACAAACCGCAACTATAAGGCCGACACGAAACAGCCAAGTGCCAGTCATCGTGGCAATGGCGCTCGCGACAATGATTATAGTGGTTGCTCGGCTGCCATTTGGTGCCAGGCAATCTATTTCGATATGGCTGTAAATGCCTATAAGCGTCGTCTGCTCGATCCTAATTCCACATCGACAGAGATTCGCAAGGCAAAGAACCGTATGTCGGGCGTGTATAGTGGAGAGAAAAACCATTATGTAAACTTCGATTTCGATAACTGCAATACAAATAACGGATGGTTTGTCTACGACGACATCATGTGGTGGACATGTGCTTTGGCTCGTGCCTATGAGGTGTCAATACTTGCCGGCAGCCCTGAGAATGCTTACCTCGACTATTCCGAGAAGAGTTTCTGCCGTGTGTGGTACGGAAGTCAGAAGGTGGGCGATGACGGCTCGTATGCTGATCCAGCTGATGGTTTCACGGGTGGAATGTTCTGGGAGTGGCAGCCTATAGACAAACCAAATCCACATACTGATAATGGTTTTAAGTCGGCATGTATCAATTTCCCTACGGTCATTGCATGCTGCACACTCTATGGACTTGTTCCTGAGGGTCGTGAAGTGCCAACAGTGGAGTATCCTACATATCAAACAAAGGAGTTCTACCTTGAGAAGGCCAAGGAAATCTATGCCTGGGCAAAGGCACATTTCTGTAGCGATACCTTCCCAGGAAGAGTTGCCGACGGTATTCATGGTGGTGGACCGGAATGGAGCAATCACCTCTACAACCAGGGTACATATATTGGAGCATCTTGCCTACTCTACCTCATCACCGGTGAGGAGGAGTATCTTCAGAACGCTCGTGAGGGAGCAGACTATGTGAAGAAGAACATGTGCAAGATAACCTCATCGAGCGATCCGTTGGGAGTTCGTGGAATAAAGATCCTTAAACAGGAGACAGGTTATGAGCAGGGGGTGTATTCGGCGATATTTGCGCAGTATATGAAGTTGCTTGTTTACGACTGTGGCCAGGACGATTATAAGAGCTGGATGCTTGACAATATCCAGTATGGATGGCAGACACGCGACACTGAGAGAAACATTCAGGATGCTGATTTCCTCACCCCATGTACTGCGGAGACCGTTGTCGAGAGTTACGGTGGCAGTGCTTTACCTGCATTGATGCTGATGTTCCCAGCCGAGGACGCCACAGGAATTGTGACAGTTAAGACTGATTGCAGTTCTAAAAAAAAAGGATTCTACACTCTTGATGGGAAGGCCGTAGCCGAATGTAAGAAAGGCATTTATATTGAAGACGGAAAGAAGGTGATGGTGCCTTAAGCCCAGACTTCCAATTCAAGAATAATCCCCGACAATCTGATGATATGTCGGGGATTATTTATGTCCCTTAGTGAAACCTCGGGCACATGGAGGATGAACTTGGGAAGGATATTATTCCCAAGAATAGTCGCGGGAATAGCGGAGATTCTGAGCCGCAAAGGACTCGCTGTAATCAATTGCGATGTCGGTGATTGAACCGTTGGCATCGAGAACCGGAGTGAGTACGGGATTTATGAAACCCTTATAAGGAGCGATATGGAGGGCCTCGTAACGCTGAAGCATTTCCTTATGAAGAGAATAATCCAACTTTACGCCATACTGCTCAACGAGTTGCTGTGCTGCATCATAATCGCCTTCGCTCTTTATTCGTTGAACCTCGGCAAGCAATTCGCCAAAGAGAATATGTAGACGAGCATAGTCGTTGATTTGCAGATAAGTCTTACCGTCTTTCACGATCAGTTCTACTGCCCCTTCGGCATGCTCAAGAACCCAACGAGCAATGATGGCACGGTTGCGCATGTGAGCCTCTTCAATCTGAGCCCCGAGTTTGATACGGACCTGCTGCGTCATGAGTCCGTTGAGCATATAGGTGTAGTACTGCGACTTATGTGCCTCACCATCAGGAACAAGTCCAAGTTCGACGAGTTTCTGGTCGGCGATATAATATAGTCCGAATAAGTCGGCACGCGCCTCTTCGATAGTACTGCCATACGACTTCAAGGCGCCAGCATCGACACCCGGTAGTATCTGTCCGCTGCCATGACCGAGACATTCGTGAAGGTCGGTATGGAGGTCATCACACACATCGCCATATTTATCTATTAGATTGCATGTTGCCTCGTCAATGACAAACTCCTGGCGGAAACCGTTACCCTTTGCCGCCTGGTTGTAAGCCTCGGTGAGGTTGCCTATAGTAACCGACTTTGAACCATAACGCGCACGAATCCAATCTGCATTAGGGAGGTTTATTCCAATAGCTGAAGCTGGATATTCGTCACCACCGAGCATAGCGGCACAGATGACATTTGCCGTAACGCCACGTACTTCCTTCTTCTTGAAACGAGGATCGACAGGACTGTTGTCCTCAAACCACTGAGCGTTGTTACAAATCTTCTGAGTGCGTTCGGTAGCCACAAGATCCTTGTACTCGACTATGCCCTCCCACGATGCCTTTATGCCAAGAGGATCGCCATAGACCTCGATGAATCCATTTACGAAATCGATGCGTCCTTCCTTCTCATTGAGCCATTCAATAGAGTATTCATCAAAAATACTCAAATCGCCTGTCTTATAGTAGTTTATGAGAAGCGAAACAACTTTCTCTTGCTGTTGATTTTCGCATACTGTGAGAGCTTTCTCAAGCCAATAGATGATCTGTTTGATGGACTTGGAATACTTACCCTCAAGACACCACACATTCTCTATCAGCACCCCATCCTCCTTGACGAGAGTAGAGTTCAATCCAAAAGAAGGATGCTCATCACCCTCGCAGGCATTATGCTTAGCGGCATAGAATTCCTCAGCCTCCTTTTGAGTGACTCCATCATAGTAATTGCACGATGATGATATTACCTGATCAACACCTTCATCGATGCAGACACGCTTAGGCATGATGTCTGGCGAGAAGATGACCGACATTATCTCGTTGCATAAGTCAATGCGACTCTGTCCCTCATCGAGAGGAAGATATTCTGTAGGAGTGGAAAGAATGGCGTCGGTGAGGAAATGAACATGAAACTCAGGAACGAATTTCTCCTGTCCGTAGTGATGATGTATGCCCGAAGAGAACCACACACGCTTAAGATAAGTCACAAGAGCGAGAAAGTCAGCCGAATCGCGCTGACAGTCATAATGCAGATAGACAGCCTCGAGTGTCTTACGGATTTTAAGGTTGTATTTACCGAACTGGTCGAATGTGATGTCGCGTCCACAGAGAGTAGCCTCAGAGAGGTAATAGACCAGTTTTTTCTGTTGAAGCGATAGCGATGAAAAACCGACGAGTCGGTAGCGTAACATCTGGATGTCGGCAAACCGCTCGTCGGTGTATTTGAATTCTGTCATCTAATTGATGAATTTACTTCTTTTTAGGAGTTTTCTTTGTCACAGCAGGCTTGTGAGCAACGCGATAGTCGCGAGGAGTGATGCCCTCGAGACGGAAGAACGATGCATAGAAAGACTGACGGTTAGCGAAACCAACCATATCAGAGATCTCCTCGATGGTGAGGTCGGCATAACGCTTGTCGGTGAGAAGAGTCATAGCCTCTTCAATACGATACTTGTTGACGAACGATGTATAGTTCATGTGGAACTTCACATTAACTACTGCCGAGATATAGCGGGTGTTAGTACCAAGTTCCTCAGCAAGCTTCTTTGCCGAGTAATCCTTCTCCTTGTACTTTTTCTCAATAAGAATCTTCTCAAGAATCTGATCCTTGAGTTTGTCCATCAAATCAGGACTAACGAGTGAACGATAGAGAGCTGCCTTTGGCTTGATCTCTGTGATATTGTACTTTGCCATTTTCTTATAATATTATTGTTATCCTATTTATTACAATGCAAAGTTAAGCATTATTTTTGAAATAAGATTGAAAATATGAACTATTATTTATGTTTTAAGAATTTTTTTCACAATCATCAAGCCACATTTTGACAATTGTGTCGCTTGCCATGCGCCAATCGCCTCGTGGAGAGAGGCTGACGCTACCCACTTTTGGTCCGTCTGGGAGACATGAACGCTTGAACTGCTGCGAGAAGAAACGACGCATGAATGTCTTGAGCCATTTCATTATCGTTTCGTCATCGTAGGTTGGACCATTGCTTCCGTCAAATGCTCTTTGTGCCATGAGGAAGAGTTTTGAAGGTGCAAAACCAAAACGGAGGAAGTGATAGAGGAAGAAATCGTGGAGTTCGTAAGGTCCGACGAGGTCTTCAGTTTTCTGCTTGATGTTGCCATTCTCGTCAGCAGGAATAAGCTCTGGCGAGATAGGTGTATCGATGACATCAAGCAATGTTCGACGTGACTCCTCGTCCACTCCACTCTCGGCAACATACTGCACGAGATAGCGAATGAGGGTCTTAGGAATGCTTACATTCACTGCATACATTGACATGTGGTCGCCGTTGTAAGTACACCATCCGAGAGCAAGTTCAGACAGGTCGCCTGTACCGATGACCATACCGCCCACTTGATTGGCGATATCCATGAGGAGCATGGTGCGATAACGAGCCTGTGAGTTTTCGTATGTCACATCATGATTGTCAGCATTGTGACCTATATCGGTGAAGTGCTGCTTAACAGCATCGGCGATGTTTATCTCGCGTTGAGTGATGCCGAGAGTCGTCATGAGACTGACGGCATTGTCGTGAGTGCGGTCGGTAGTGCCAAATCCAGGCATTGTGATGCCATGGATACCCTTACGGTCGAGTCCAAGTTTGTCGAAAGTCTTAACGCATACAAGAAGAGCAAGGGTAGAGTCAAGACCACCACTGATTCCTATGACAACATTCTTACAATTTGTATGTACGAGACGCTTTGCAAGACCCATCACCTGAATGTTGAAAATCTCTTCGCACGACTCTTGCATGTTGTCGGAGCGTGGAATGAAAGGATGAGGGTTGTAAGGACGTTCAAGAACAAATTCGTTATTACATTCCACATCGAGCGGAATGGCAATAGCCTTCTCGTTCCACGAGTTCTGAGTACGACCGAAGGTTGTGTTAGCGATACGCTCGGCACGGAGTTTCTCGACATCAATCTGCGTACAGATGAGTTGCTCGTCGAGAGAGAAACGCTCAGAGTGAGCCAGCTGTGAACCATTCTCGTAGATGATGCCGTTACCACCATACACCACATCTTGAGTGCTCTCGCCAAATCCAGCCGAACTATATACATACGCCGCCATAGAACGAGCACTCTGCTGAGCGATGAGCGAGAGCAGATAGTTGTGCTTGCCAATCAACTCATCTGATGCCGAGAGGTTGAAGATGATGTCGGCACCCGAAGCAGCGAGGTAGCTACTTGGAGGCAGTGGCGACCAGAGATCCTCACAAATCTCGATGCCGAACTTCACACCCGAAGGCAGTTCGAACAAAGTCGGAGGATTGTTTACCCCTTCAGGAGTGAACCAACGCTTCTCGTAGAACTCGTTGTAGTTTGGCAGGTAGGTCTTGTTGATGGTGTAGTAAGTGCCACCGGCAAGAACAACTGCTGAGTTGAACAAGCGGTTCTCCTGACGAATCGGTGCACCGACAATCACTACGATTGGCAGGTTCTGACAATAAGCCAGAAGGTCGAACAAGGCCTCGTCGGATTTGTCGAGCAGAAATGAGTTGCGGAACAGGTCCTGACAAGTGTAACCGGTGGTGCAGAGTTCAGGGAATGTCAATATCTCTACCCCTTCAGCAACGGCTCTGTCGATAAGGGCTTTGATATGCTCTACATTGTAATCTACATCAGCTACTTTTACTGAAGGAATGGCAGCTGCCACTTTTATGTAACCGAAATTCTTCATATGAGTTGATATTTTTTTCTTGGAACAAGAATTATCAGAATTAACAGTATTATTATTGTATGCGAAGGTGATATTTATCGGATGGTGACTTGGGTAGCACCGTAACCATACTCCTGAAACGAAGCATCCTGATACTGATAGCGCTTGTATCTGTAGCTCAGGTCGTTGATGATAGCGCGACGAAGGACTCCTTCGCCCTTACCATGGATGAAGACAATCTTCTGGCCACGCTTGTTGGCATATTCAGCAAGAGTGTCGCGGAATACCTTCAACTGATATTCAAGGATGTCGCTATTGCTCATGCCGTTGGTAGTCTCGAGAACCTCATCAGCATGAAGGTCAACAACAACAATCTCGTCGTTACCCTTCTTCTGAACCGACTTGACAGGTTTCTTCTCGTCTTCTTTCACTTTCCGATACATCTCCTGCTTGAGTTTCTTCGCATCAACAATCAATGGACGAGGTTGCTCATCGTTCTCGATAACGGTGAAGAGTAATGCTGGTTCCTCGAAGAAGTCGTTGTCCTGGAAACAATGGAACTTGTAGAATTTCACAGGATCGAGGCGGAACTGAACATCCATTGTAGGTTTCAGTATGAATGCCTTATCCTTCTTGTAAGCCATCATTTGCAAGGCGATATGCTCCATTTCGTTCAGGTCCTCGCGTCCCAACTCTTCAACAAAACACTTTGTGTTTGGTTCAATCTCTCCATCAAGACGAAGTTGCCAGTTCTGATTCTCTGCAACAAGATAGTTGTAACGGAGATAATAGTTGGAGTCGTTGACAATGTAACACTCGAAGCGAGAGTTTGTGAACTCCTTCACGTCAATCGGGATAAACGCAAGATATACAGAGAGTTTGTTGCCCCCCTTACGCTCCTCAACAGGAGCACGGAAAGTAATCTCCTTGTCGGCAGGATCATAATCCTCTTCTTCCTGCAATGGGTCGTTAGCATTTAGTCCGTTCGACAGTTTCTGCTTGATAGACATACCGTCGGGAGTATTGGAATTCGCATTCGCGTTGGTCTTGGCATTAGCCATAGCATTTGCCGTGCTATAGTCGTCGCTGGCAATAACTACAACATCGTTGATAGCCATTGGAATCTCAAATCCGTCCTCATCCTCAACAAGAACGACATTCTTTCCTTGAAAGCCTGAAACGCGACCACCGCCGATCTCACTCAGGAATCTTACTTTATCACCTATTTTCATTTAGTGTATATAGAATTTGACAATTTTCAATTTACAATTTTCTCCACTCACTCAAGGGAGGTCTGTGAGAGGTTTTACGGAATTAGGAGACTGGAGTCGCCGTAACTCAAGAATCGGAAGTCGTGAGCAAGGGCATAGTCGTAAACCTTGTGCCAATCACCTTTGAGGAACGCACTCACAAGAAGCAGAAGAGTGCTCTGAGGCTGATGGAAATTCGTCACGAGCATCTTCACAATCTTGTATTCATAACCAGGAGCGATGATGATCTGGGTACTGCTATGAAGCGTAGGCAAATCGTTTCGGTCAAGATAGTCGATAATCTGTTGAATAGCCTCGACAGTAGTGAGTGTCGCGTCTTCCTCATAAGGTTCCCACTGGTTGACATGAAGTTCATCCTCAGTAAGGTTAGGATTCTTGCTAAGTTTCAACCCCATGTAATAGAGACTCTCGAGAGTGCGGACGCTCGTAGTACCAACGGCAATAGCCGAACCATCGTGAGCAATCAGTTTTTCGAGAGTCTGACGACGCACAGCGATATATTCTGTGTGCATCTCATGCCCTTCGATTTCCTCACTCTTGACCGGTTTGAAAGTGCCGGCACCCACATGAAGAGTCAGTTCCTCGCGATCTATGCCCACCTCGTCAAGCGATTTCAGCACTTCAGGCGTGAAATGAAGTCCCGCCGTAGGAGCCGCCACCGACCCCTTTATCTTTGAATAAACAGTCTGGTAGGTTGTCTTGTCCGACTCCTCGGTATCTCTATTTAAATAAGGTGGAATAGGCAGCTCGCCCACGATATCAAGAATCTCTGCCCATGACACATTAGGATTGTCCCATGTGAACTCAATCTCATGAGAGGTGCCGTGCACACCACCACGAGTGGCAGAGAGAGTGAACTTCTTTCCTTCGTAATCGAACTCACGATGTAGCGAACCTTCTTTCCACTTCTTAAGATTACCTACAAGGCAGTACCACGAACAACGGCCTGAAGTCTGGAACATCAGTTCGTAGTCGCTTGGCTGAGCTGGTTCGAGGAGGAATATCTCGATAAGAGCACCCGTCTCTTTGCGGAAATGCATTCTTGCCTGGATGACTTTCGTATTGTTGAACACCATCATTGCACCTTTTTCCAGATAGGAAGGCAGATTGCAGAACACATCCTCCCCTACTTCACCATGACGATAAACCAGCAGTTTTGACTGGTCACGCTGAGAGAGCGGGAACTTAGCAATACGCTCGTCAGGAAGTGGGTAGTTGTAGTCGGAAATATGTATATGTTTTGGACTATTCATCGAAATTAGAGAGGGAACATCGCCCTGAATATTGTGAATAAAATAGTGAGGAAAAGTACAATCAACACTATATATACATCAGAATAAGCATATCCTGTCTTTGTATATTGTGATGATATGTAACTCCTCTCAGGAGTAATCTTCTTATAGAAATATCTGTAGGAATAATAGCCGGCGAAGGCAACGATGGTGCCCCATATCCATCCGATGAGCACATCGCTTGGATAGTGAACACCGAGATAGATGCGAGTATAACCGTTGAGCAACGACCACAGAACCATCATTGTGGCAAAGATACCACTACGAACAGCCATAGAGAAGAACACCGCGATAGCCATGGTGTTGGCTGCATGAGCAGAGAAGAAACCATACGGTCCTCCACGATATCCGTTGACGATGTCTATGGTGTATTTGAGGAATGGGTCGCGAGCCGGGCGGAAACGCATACACAGCGGTTTCACTATGTTGTCGATCATGACATCAGCAAATACCACAGTTAGAAGCGCAAAGAAGATGAGCAATGAGATTTGCTTCATTGTCTCGTTGTTCTTTATCACCATTACCAGCAGGAAGATATAGAGCGGAATCCATGTCCACGCCATTGTCATTGTCAGAATGACGCGGTCGAGGAAAAGCGAATCCGAACCTTGCAACACCTGCATTATCGGTTGGTCGAAGCCATATGTTAATCCGGAAAAATCCACAGTCAGTATATTATATTTATGAGTAAAAACTAAATCTCTTCAACTTGTTCAGGCAAAAGCCATCCCTCACGACCATCGGTAAGACGTATGCCATACCAGCCCTTCAGTGAACGGTCGGTGATTTCGACCCTTGTGCCCTCATGAAGAATCATCTCGTTGGCACTACCCGATGCAGGAGTCTTCTTCACCGTTACCGAAGAAGCCGTGATGACCGCCCCGTCATGGTTTTGAGCAACACATTTCTGTTGCCATGCAAGGAATAGCGAAGCGACAAACATGATAAAACAAGTCACAGCTCCATAGAATCCCGTTTTTATCATCCACATCTGGCTACCAAACAGATAGACGATGAGGAGGACAAGGGAAACAAGGAACATGACGATAGATATTCTTGCCCAGTTGTCGCTGCTTGTGTAGTTGACTAGCGAACGATACCAAGTGACGAAGAACATCTCGCTCTCAGGAGTAATCTTGTCGATAGTCTTGCTACGAGCAAACTGTAGGTTGAAACGAATGTCCTCATCACCAGGTTGCAGTTTGTAAGCACGCTCGTAGGCAATGACCGCCTGAGTGATGTTCTGTGTACGGAAGTAAGCATTACCGAGATTGTAGTAGAGGTCGGCAGACACGCCCTCCTTCAATACCTCGTTATAGGCTTTGATAGCCTCCTGATAATTGCCTTTTGCATATTCTGCATCAGCCATCTGCTTTGTAACCTTGGCATTAGCCGAAGAAGCTATGACGAAGAACGCCAAGATGAAAATTACGGTAGGAACCTTTGTCACTTTTTTCTTCTGATTTAGCATGTTGTCAATATCCGTAATAGCCTTAGCCGCCTTCTCGTAAACGATGTCCATCTTACCCTTTGGATCGCCTGGAGCATAACGAGCATACTCGCACTCGTCAATAGCCTCGATGAAAGTGCTGACGGTCTGTTCGTCGACATTACGAGCCGACAACTTGTCGTTTATGTTTTCGCGGGAGAGTTCGGCAACAGGAATATTCAGTTTGTCGCCAACGTATCCCCAAAGAGCACGCAGTACCTCATCGTAGAACTCATTCTGCTTACCCTGCTGCATGAGTTTAGCTGCCTTCTTGAGTCGTTTTGTAGCCACCTTGTTAGCCTTCTTTCCACGCATCATTACAACATTGGCATTGTCCATGGCACGCTTGCGGAAGATGATGACCAAAGCGAGGAAGATGGTCAGCGGAATGAGAATCCAAGCAAGGTAAGCCGAACTGCCAAAGAGGTATTCGTTGATGCTTGTCATTGAAGAATT
Source organism: Prevotellaceae bacterium UBA1726 (assembly GCA_002316005.1). Classification (GTDB taxonomy): domain Bacteria; phylum Bacteroidota; class Bacteroidia; order Bacteroidales; family Bacteroidaceae; genus Prevotella. Next base: position 44,568 of record DCIM01000076.1, read on the forward strand.
GCCCGTCTTCAGGGCATGAATGTCGTTATCCTTCTGAGCAGAGAAGTCGGCTACTGTTGATTTACCATCACCCTTCAGCACATTGAGAGCTATAGGATTGGTCTTCAATGTCTTGTAGCCGTTTGATGAAGTGTCGTAGTAGGTGAATTCAAGAGCAGGTATAGTGTATTTACCCTGATTACGAGGAACGATGAGATAGTCGTAAACCATGCTGCCCTCAATACCGTTTTGAGTAAGTTTTGTCTTGTCAGTAACCTTTGGATCATACTTGTCAAAGTCCTTTGGCAACTCGAGAACTGGTTGCTTGACCAGTTTGAGGTTTCCGTTGCCACTTACGACCACACGAATTGTAACAGGTTCACCAGCCTTCACTTCTGTCTTGTCAGCTGAACTTGTGATATTGAACTTACCCACTCCACCAGAGAAACCAGCAGGACGATTAGGCAGAGGGTCAACCTGAATAGTAAGAGAAGGCGCCTTTACATCGCGCTTAACCTCGATGTAGCCCGAACCGCCATTAAAGAACGCCTCGAAAGGATCGACATTAGTGTTGCGCTGAACGACGATACCCTTGAAGATGATGCTCGGAATCTCGAGTTTTCCAGTCATCTGAGGATACATCACATACTGGCTCCATGTAACGGTGCGATAAGGGCGGCCGTTGATATTCTCCACCTTGAAACTCTTCTGCTGAGGAAGAGGAATCTCCTGAGTATGGAAACCGGTAAGGTCAGGCATCTTTCCCTCAAGTTGGGTAAGGTCAACCTGAGTATATACTTTGTAAGTGAGGAGGATAGGTTCCTGCTCATGAACACGATTCTTGTTGGCGCTCACTCTGATGAATAGGTCGTTGCCCGAAATCTTCGAACCCGCCTGTTGCATATCGTCATCATAATCACCATGCATACGAGGAGCCGACTGATGTCCGCCTTGCTGAGAAGGAGCGTTGCCCGAAACAGTCACCTTGGCAGTATTCGACATGACGGTCTTACCATTAATCACAGCCTTTGCGGCAGGAATAGTGTATGTACCATTCTTTGCAGCGTAGAGGGTGTAGGTGTAGGTTATTGACGATGAACTTGAAGTATGTCCATTGACAATCTGGAAACTCGACGAACGCGATGTATAAGGTCCAGTTATCACCTCGAGACCTTCTGGAATGTTACCAGCACGGAAGTTGTCGACATCCTGAGTGTTGATGACATAAGCGATTCGGAAGTTTTCGCCACATGAGACACGAGAAGGAGCTTGCACGGTGACTGTCTGTGCAAAACTGCTCAATGCCCAGAATGCAATGAATGAATATATTACAAATAATCGTTTCATCTTTGTATTATGTTCTTACCCAAATATTTATGTATTAGTGAATGAGTCGAGAATTACCAGTTCTTTTCGAGACGGCGATCTCTTGGTTGAGCCTGTTGTTTCTTCATCTTCTGCTGAGTGTTCTTCTCTTCCTGCATAGCAGCCTGAAGCAACTGCTCTGCATTTTCCTTGCTCATTTGCTCTTTCTGTTTATCTTGTTTCTGTTGATTCTTCTTGTCGTCCTTTTGGTTCTGGTCTTTCTTGTTGTCCTGACCATTCTTGTCCTTATCCTGGTCCTTGTTGTCCTTGTTCTGGTTGTCCTGATTCTGCTTTTTCTGCTGCTTCTGACAAAGAGCAAGGTTATAGCGGGTCTCCATATCCTTAGGATTGTTGCGCAGACTCTCCTTATAAGCCTCAATAGCCTCACCGTACATCTGGTGGTTCTGGCAAACAACACCGATGTTGTGATATACTTTCGCCTTACGCAACTTATTTGTCTCGAGTTTGCCTGCAGCCTCAAACTGAACGATAGCTGCAGAATCCTTCTGTTGCTGCATAAGAGCACAACCAAGGTTGTACAACGCCTGAGGGTTCTTCTGGTTGAGGTTTGTCGCTTTGCGATAGTTCACCTCAGCCTTGTCGAACTGCTGCTGACGAAACAATCTGTTACCCTTGCGAATCTCCTGACGGTCAGTCTGAGCAAAGACGCAAAGGCTACACATTATTAATATATATAGAGAAAGTAATTTCTTCATCAAATTGAGAGTTTACGATATGTTTTATTTTTTCTTCTTGAAAAGACGGATGTTCTTGAAGAGCGGGTTCTTTATTTCAAGGATACAAACTTCGAGTATAAGCAAGAGGATTGCAAGGATGCCAACAGCCTGGAACTGTTCATCGTATTCGCTATATACGACACTCTCCGTCTCACCCTTTTGAAGCTTAGTCAGATGGTCGTTGAGAATTTCCTGAGCATCAGAAGTGTTGTCCACATGAATGTATTTTCCTTTTCCTGCCTGAGCTACCTCCTGACACATCTTCTCGTTGAGACATGTCATTACAGTATTGCCGGTGTTGTCCTTCAGGTAGCCACCATCGCCTGTTGGGATTGGAGCACCTTTGGCATCACCAATTCCAAGAATATATACATTCATACCCTTGTCGTGAGCCGCCTTTGCCGCTTCAATTGCCCCACCCTCATGGTCTTCTCCATCGGTGATGACAACAATAGCCTTACCCACCTTCGACTGAGTGAAAGAGTTCATTCCGAGGTTCAAAGCCTGTGCGATGTCGGTTCCCTGCGACTGAATCAGCGAAGGGTCGATATTCTGGAGGAACATCTTTGCAGAAACATAGTCGCTTGTGATAGGCAACTGTACGAAAGCGTCGCCTGCAAAGACGATAAGACCAATCTTATCGCTCGAGAAATGATCGATGAGATTCTCTACGAGCATCTTACTCTTTTGCAAACGAGAAGGTACAACATCCTCGGCAAGCATAGAGTTACTGATGTCCATAGCGATGATTATCTCAATACCAGTACGCTTCTCGTGTGAAATCTTTGACCCCATCTGTGGACGAGCCAACATCACGATGACAAGAGCGACAGTAGCCATTATCAACCAGAACTTAACGCTTGGACGATACTTCGATACATTAGGCATCATCAGGCGTAGAAGGTTCTTGTCGCCCAGTCGCTTATATTTCTTTTTCTGGAGTCGCCACATCACAAAGCGTATCAGCGCCATCACAGGAATGATGACGAGCAACCAGAGCAATATAGGATTTTCGAATCTTAACATATTCGGATGTACTATTATATAATGTACAATGTATTATTTTTATTTAAGGGATTCTTCTCAAAACCGTTGTCCTGAGCAGAACCTCAAGAAGCAGTACGAACAAAGCACCCCATGCAAATGGAGCAAATGCCTCGTAGCGTTTTGAGAACTTCTTCACATTGAGTTTTGTCTTCTCCAATTTGTCGATGTCAGAGTAAATCTGTCGCAGTTCCTTTGTCGATGTAGCACGATAGTGGTTACCATCAGTAATGGCAGAAATCTCGGCAAGAGTCTTCGTGTCAATCTCTACAGGGATGTTGACATACTGAATTCCACCGGCTACAGGCATTGGATAAGGTGCCACCTTGTTTGTACCGACACCAATGGTATAGACACGAATTCCAAGACTCTTTGCAATCTGTGCGGCAGTAAGAGGAGAAATCTCACCACGGTTGTTTGAACCGTCGGTAAGCAGAATCACCACCTTGCTCTTTGCCTTCGACGACTTCAGGCGAGATACAGCATTAGCAAGACCCATACCAACAGCAGTACCATCTTCGATAAGGCCTTTTGAGGCAAGGTCGGTTCTAACGCTGCGAAGGAGGTTCTGCAACGATGCATGATCGGCGGTCATAGGACATTGGGTGAACGACTCACCAGCAAAGATGCATAGTCCGATATTGTCATCAGGACGACCCGAAATAAACTCAGAGGCAACATTCTTTGCAGCCTCCATACGGTTTGGTTTCAAGTCCTCTGCAAGCATTGAGGTTGAGATGTCCATTGCAAGCATTATGTCGATACCCTCAACCGATTTCTTATCCCATGAATTATGTGTCTGAGGACGAGCGAGTACAATCACAATCAATGTGAATGCAATACAGCGCAAAAGCATTGGGGCGTGTACCAGATAAGTACGCCAACTCTGCGGTGCATCGAGATATGCACTCGTGTCACTCATTCTCATTGTTGGTTCATTGCGCTTACGATACAGGAAGTACCAAAGCACATAAGGCACCAACAACAGGAGTAGTATGAAATATTCTTTATTAGCGAATTCCATTTTCTTAGAACATCAATATTATCACATTATATGCAACGAAGCATAAGATGGCTGTGACTGCAATTCCGATAACCCAAAGCAGGATCTTGATGAGTTTGCGACTCTCTTGAACTCGTTTGTCGTTCTCGCTGAGTTTTGGAACAATCTTCTCTTCCGTCTCAGTTTCCTGAGTCTTTGTCTGGTCGATGAAGTTTACTGCATTAACAAGATTCAGGTCGTTCTCATTGATGAGAGTTGAATACTTGGCGAATTTGACAAGGTCGGCCGTCTGGAACAATTCGCGCAACTCACTAATCATCTTAGGGTCGCCAGTCTCGTTCAATCGAGCAATGATCTCAGTACTTGTCATCTCCATTGCGTTGAAACCGAAGCGCTCGTTGATATACTGACGCAGAGTATCGGTCAACTGAGTGTAATAAGCCTTCTGGTCCTCAGAGCTCTGCATTCTATCCTGCTTCAGTTTGTCGATGGCAGTGAGAGCCTTCTGGTGGGCAGGAATATGCTTCACGATAAGGATACGAGAGATGATTGGCTTGTTTTGCTTGAGGCGGATATACAGGTATGCGCCAATGGCAATGAGCAGAAGCATAATGAAACTAAGCCAGAACATCGGACTCCATTCACTCCAGAGGAATGGGTTGTCCTGAACATCCTTCGGACCGAAGTACTGATTCATGTGGAGAGTGTCCACTTCAACAGAAATAACCTTCATAGCCAGAGGATTTGTCTTATAGTCCTTGCCACCGACTTTTATAGTCAGTGCAGGAATCATATATGCATTCTCATCAAAACTGGTGACGATATATTTACGGGAAATCTGTCGCATATTGTCGTCCAGTTGAGTAGTATCGTCTTTCAGTATCTCAAGAATCTCTACTCCAGGAGTGATATATTGCTGAGCCTGCAGATTAGGCATCTGCACAACCTTATCCTGTGGAGCAACGACTTTCAGAGTCACACCGGTCTGCTCACCGATGAGGAGTTCCATGGAGTCAATCTTTGCTTCCACACTCACGCCTTGAGCATAAGTGTTGAAATGAAAGAAAGAGAGAACGAATAGTATAATTAGTAATTTCTTCATTATCGTTGTTCAAACAATCTCATCATTGCTTTTACATAATCCTCGTTTGTGGCAACACTCGTCCAGTCGATGTTGCTCTTTGCAAAATCATCACGGAGAGTCATCTGCCTCTCTGACCAAGCCTTTGAATGTGCCAATCGCAGCTTCTTTGAACTTGTATCGAGAATCATCTCCTTGCCTGTCTCTGCATCATTAACCTTTATGAGACCAACATTTGGAAGTTGCTTCACTATTGGGTCGTAAACCTGAATAGCCATCAAGTCGTGCTTAGAACCAGCAATCTGCAATGTCTTCTGCAACGATTCTTTTGTGAAGAAGTCGGAGATGAGGAACACCGTTGTGCGGCGTTTCATCACGCGACTCATAAACTCCACGGCTTCCTTGATATTGGTCTTCTTGCTTTCCGGATGGAAGTCAAGCATCTCTCGGATGATGTAGAGGATATGCTTCCTACCTTTCTTGGCAGGGATGTATTTCTCAATCTTGTCGGAGAAGAAGATGACGCCAATCTTGTCGTTGTTCTGGATAGCTGAGAAAGCAATCGTTGCTGCAATCTCTGTCACCATGTCACGCTTCAACTGTCCGCGAGTACCGAAGTCGAGAGAACCTGAGACATCAATCATCAACATTACTGTCAGTTCTCGCTCCTCTTCGAACACCTTGACATAAGGATGATGGAATCGAGCTGTCACATTCCAGTCAATGTCGCGTACATCATCGCCGAACTGATATTCGCGCACCTCGCTGAAAGCCATACCACGACCTTTGAAAGCACTATGGTATTGGCCTGCGAAGATGTTCTGACTCAGTCCGCGAGTCTTTATCTCGATCTTCCTGACCTTCTTGAGAATATCGGATGTGGTTCGTTCCTCTGGCAAGATAAACTCATCAGCCTTGGAATTCTCCCCACCCTTCGATTTAAAACTGAATAATTTCATCAAATTTAAGATTAACCAGGGTTTTCTAGTTTACTAGAATCTCTAGAATATCTAGAACTTCTATAATATCTAAGCCCTCAACCTTAAGGCACCTCTACCTTATTAATAATCTTGCTTACGATTTCCTCGCTTGTGATATTGCTTGCCTCTGCTTCATAAGAAAGGCCGATACGATGACGGAGTACATCGTGAGCAACAGCACGCACATCCTCAGGCACTACATAGCCACGATGCTTGATGAAGGCATATGCGCGAGCAGCCTTTGCAAGGTTGATTGAGGCACGAGGAGAACCACCGAATGTGATCATGTCCTTCAAGTCGCCCAAACCGTAACGCTCTGGATAACGGGTAGCGAATACGATGTCGGCAATATACTGCTCAATCTTCTCGTCAATGTAAACCTTGCGAACGATGTCGCGAGCCTTCATGATTTCGTCTGCCGAACAAACAGGACTAACCTCAGGCATCTTTCCTGCAAGATTCTCACGGATAATGAGTTTCTCTTCCTCGAGTGTTGGATAATCAATGACAACCTTCAGCATGAAACGGTCAACCTGTGCCTCAGGCAACTGATATGTACCTTCCTGCTCAATTGGGTTCTGTGTAGCCATTACGAGGAATGGTTCAGGGAGTTTGAATGTGCTTTCGCCGATAGTGACCTGATGCTCCTGCATAGCCTCGAGCAAAGCACTCTGAACCTTTGCTGGAGCACGGTTGATCTCGTCTGCAAGAACGAAGTTAGCGAAAACTGGACCCTGCTTAACCTGGAACTTCTCATCCTTCTGTGAATAGATCATTGTACCGATAACATCGGCAGGGAGAAGGTCTGGTGTGAACTGGATACGAGAGAACTTGCTTGAGATGAGTTTAGAAAGAGTGTTGATAGCAAGAGTCTTTGCCAAACCAGGTACACCCTCGAGAAGGATGTGGCCATCACTAAGAAGTGAAATGAGTAACGAGTCAACAAGGTGCTTCTGACCAACAATCACCTTGTCCATGCCAGAGGTGAGGTCTGAAATAAAACCGCTCTGCTGACGAATCAGAATGTTTAATTCCTGAATATCAATTGCTTCTGCCATAATATTGTAATTTTTTGTTTGTTATCACTAATATTTTTTCCTCTTTTGAGGCCTAATTATAGTGCAAAATTACAATATTAATATTGTATAGGCGAAGAAAATCAACTAAAATATATTAAAAAATATTCCCAAATCTTACTATTTAAGAAACTTTGGCAAAACATAATAAATTACAACATTTCCTGCAATGCCTCGTACACTCTCTGGACTGGAAAACCTACAACATTGAAATAGCTGCCGTTAAGCCCAGTGACGCCAATATATCCTATCCATTCCTGTATGCCATACGAACCGGCTTTGTCGAATGGTTTGTAGGTTGTTACATAATAATTTATTTCCTCGTCGGTGAGTTCTTTGAAGGTGACATCTGTCGTAACGGAGAAATGCTTTTCCTTCTGCGTTGTCTTGATGCAGCATCCGGTTATTACCTGATGTGTTTTTCCTGATAGTTCACGAAGCATTCGTTTTGCGACTTCTTCATCAACGGGCTTGCCCATTACCTCATTACCGAGAACTACAATGGTATCTGCTGTGATGAGTAATTCGTCGTCGGCAATAGTGTATGCAGCGGCCTTCTTTCCGGAGATATATTCTGCGATTTGGACAGTTGGTAAATCGGAAGGATAACTTTCGTCGATATCCTTCAAAACTCTTACTTCAAAATCAATATCAAGACCTTTGAGCAATTCTTTTCTTCGAGGGGAATTGCTTGCAAGAATAACTTTTTTCATTTCCAAATCGCGTTAACTGTTACCATCCAAATGCCTTTGCACTTGACATCCATTTTCCTTGTGCCCTGAGTACTTGCTCAATGACATCACGACCACAGCCTTTTCCTCCTTCTTTGTCGCTTATATAAAGGCTTATCTCTTTTATTTCGGCACAGGCATCCTTAGGACAAACAGGACACCCTACCCTTTGCATAATCTCAAAGTCAGGAATGTCGTCGCCCATATACATTATTTCCTCATCATGAAGACCGTATTTCGCAAGAAACTCCTCGTAGGTAACCATTTTAACGGCACATCCCATGTAGATATCTTTCAAACCTAGGGCTTTGTAACGGGTCATGACGGCTTCTGTTCGACCACCCGTAAGAATCACGATTCTAAGTCCGAGTTTCTGGGCAAGTTGTATGGCGTATCCGTCCTTGATGTTTGCAGTACGCAAGGGTTCTCCTTCGTGCGACATTGTTATTGTCTCGCACGAAAGAACTCCATCCACATCAAAGATGATGGCTTTAATCTTCTGTAAATCGTAGTTTATCATTGATTTGGTATTTACTCTACTTTCACATTCTCCCACTTCAGTCTCTCCTCATTCTGTGGTTGACGAACCATTCCCTTATGGCCAATGCCAATCACACATAGAACATCGAGATTCTCTGGGATATCAAGGATTCCGCGAATTACGGTATTTGCCGGTGTTCCATCGTTCAGTCCGCGTGCTCTCATCTGTACCCAGCAAGCACCCAGACCGAGGTCTTCTGCCTGAAGGAGAATAGAATATGCGGCAATTGAACCGTCCTCAATCCAGCAGTCATTCTGCATTGGGTCGCCAAGAACTACAATACACAATGGAGCTTCTTTAAGAAACTGTGAACCTTGTTCCTTTGCATCTGACATCTTCTCTATTTTCAGTTTATCGTCAACAACAACAAACTGCCACGAACGCTGTCCTTTGCTTGTTGGTGACATCAATGCGGCACGGAGAAGCAACTGCACATCCTCAGCGCTGATTTCTTCTTCAGTAAACTTACGATGTGAGCGTCTCTGTTGAACTAATTCTTTGAAATCCATATTTTATACATATTATATTTAATGCAAAGATACTTGAATTTTCTGAACTCAACAAATTTAAGCGCGGAAAAGTTAATTGAATTGTTAAGAAATTATAACAATAGGCTCATAAACTTTTATCTCTCCTATTATTTTAGTAATTTTGCACCCGGTTTTGAAAATCAGTGTTGGTCCGGTAGCTCAGTTGGATTAGAGCAACAGCCTTCTAAGCTGTGGGTCTTGGGTTCGAACCCCAACCGGATCACGAAATAGAGAAGTCTTCGGGCTTCTCTATTTTCGTATAGATCCGGTTGGGGTCACCGACCGTAGCCGGCGTGTCATCGCAGATGGCGCCGGTTAGCGAAGGGAGGTAACCCCAACCGGATCACTCTCAACAATATTATATCATCATAATATACTAAAGGTAAGTCCCCCTCATTATTCAACAAAAAAGCGAGCAGGTCGCCCTACTCGCTCGTTTTCTTTTTTTCTTATCTTAGTGCTTATTCGACAATTCCTCTTTGAGGTCTTCTGCCTGCTTGCTTGCACTTTCATGCTTCTTCAAAGCCTTCTCTGCATCGCGTGTTGCCTTGTCAGCCTTCTTTGAAGTCTTGAGTTCTGCATCGATAACCTTCTTCTTACGCTTCAAATCCTTGAGGAGAACTTCCTTGCTCTTCATCTCAACCTCAATAGAAGCATTCTTTGGATCGAGCTTCTTGCGGTCCTTGAGCAACTTTATTTCCTTCTTGAGGATGTCCATCTGAGCCTCATACTCATCACTCATCAGTTCGCTCGACTTATCCTGAGCACCAGCATCCTTACGGATTGACTCGGCAGCCTTGCGTGCCTTTTCTGCCTTCTTCTGTGCAGACTCTGCCTGCTTTGACTCCTTAGCGTGCTTCTTCTCTGCAGCAATAGCCTTATCGATGACCTTCTTACGCTCAGTAATAGTCTTCATTTCCTCTTTCTTCTGAGCAATCTGTGTGTCGAGTTCACCGTTTGTTGGATCAAGCTTCTTACGATCCTTGAGGCATTTGATTTCAGTCTTTACGATATCGATCTGTGCCTTGAGTTCTGTACTGAGAACTTCATTACTCTTTTCGCTCTGTGCATTAGCGCAGAATGGAACTGCTGCAATAACAAAAGCAGCGATTAATGTTTTGATGTTCATTTTAGTTGCAATTTCAAGTTTATTTTTTATCTATTAATGTGCAAAAATACAAGACAAAATGTCTCTTTTGTATGTAATTTCTTGCAAAGATATACCAAATAATTGAAATACGCAAGAATAATTCATAATATTTTATCGCAATTATTCCGCATTTGGCTTGGTAAATGCCTTGTTACGCCACTTCTGCGAATGCCATCTGCGCATCAATACAACACCACGAATATTCTCGTCAATGCAGAATGCCACCCAAAAACCAATCAAACCGAAACCGCAAGGAATACCCAGGAACCATGCCAAACCGACAGCTACACTCCACTGGAATATCACTCCAACAACCAATGGATAGACAACATCTCCTGCGGTTCTTAAAGTTCCACCTGCAAAGATGTTTCTTACACGACCGATATCGAGGAACCAGTCTATAATAAATATGTATGTACCTATACGGATAATTTCTGGGTTGTCAGTGAAAAATGACAATATTTTTGAACCAAAAACAGCAAGAATGGTGGCGGCAATCATAGTAGCAATCATTCCGGTTTTTAGCACATAATTGCCGAGAATATATGCTGCACGATAGCGCAGTTTGCCAACAAAATGACCAACAAGAATGTCACCTCCTTGTACGATGCTGACACTCAGGAGAATAACGAAAGTGATGATTGTCCAGCAATATACCTTTGTCGCAAGAACCTCAGTTCCAAGCATATTGATGAAATATGTGATGGTTATTTGCGACAAACTATACGACATTTCTTCGCTCATTGCAGGTATGCCAATCTTAAACAAATTTCGCAACTCGCGCCATGGGAATGGACGGAAATAATTCACTCCACGAGTGACAATACGAGTCCTTGCAACAACATACCGTTTCACTTTTCCATAACCATCCTCCACTACTCCACTTGGCCATGCCTTTGGTATGAACGAAAGTAGTATGATCATATTCGCAATACGGCAACCTGCAGTTGCCCAAGCGGCACCTTCAACTCCTAAAGCAGGACAACCGAAGTTTCCGAAAATCAAGGCGTAGTCACCAAGAATGTTGAGAATATTCACAACTACGGTTGATAACATTGGTAACATTGTCTTACCCGTAGAACGGAGTGTTGCGCTAAATGTCAGCGATAAAGCCTGGAAGAATGACAATGCTCCCGTAATGCGCAGATAGGCGACTCCATCGGGCATGAGTCCGTCTCTTAGACCAAAAGCATGAAGTATTGGTCCTGCCCAAATGAACAGAATACTACTTACAGCAAGTCCGACAACAGTATTGAGCAGTACGGCAATGCCTACAATCAGAATGAATCGTGATCTCAGTTTTGCTCCGAAATACTGAGCACAGAGAATTGCTGCACCCATAGAAACAAACTGATAGACAAGGAACACAAGCGACATCAACTGATTATCAAGACCTACTGCTGCAACAGCATCATCGCTATAGCGAGACAGCATGATAGTGTCGACAGCTCCGAGTAACATTACCAAAGCAATGTCAATAAAAATCGGAGATGTTATCCTGTATAGTTCTTTTTTAATTGATAGCGTTTGCTGCATATTTGGCAGTATGTTTGTTCCTGTGTTTTGCGGAATTTCAATGCAAAGTTACACAATATTTCTCAATTACAGTTAGTTTTTGTACACAAAAAAAGAGGAGCCATCGCTGACTCCTCAATTATTTAATATCATTGTATTTCATGTCCCCTTCCCTTTAGGGGAGGGTTAGGGAGAGGCTTCTCTTATACAATACCTTGTGCCATCATTGCCTATTTGGTATTCTTGGCTTCACTTCGTTTCGCCGAGCTTACCAGTCAATTCTGGCTCTTCGGCATTATACAATGCCCTGTGCCATCATCGCCTTTGCAACCTTCATGAAGCCGGCAACATTTGCACCCTTGACATAGTTTACATAACCATCAGGCTCAGTACCATACTTCACGCAGTTCTCGTGAATGTTCTGCATGATCCAAAGGAGCTTAGCGTCAACTTCCTCAGCCGACCATGAAAGACGCTCTGAGTTCTGTGACATCTCAAGACCAGATACTGATACACCACCAGCATTTGAAGCCTTACCAGGAGAGTAAAGGATCTTAGCATCCTGGAGAACCTTGATAGCCTCTGGAGTTGTAGGCATGTTAGCACCCTCAGCAACAGCAATCACGCCGTTTGCAACGAGAGCCTTAGCAGCCTCTTCGTTAAGCTCGTTCTGTGTAGCGCAAGGGAGAGCGATGTCTGCCTTCTCGAACCAAGGCTTAGCACCAGCAACATACTTAGCATTTGGATACTCCTCGATATACTCCTTGATACGACCACGGTCAACATTCTTGAGCTCCATGATGAAGTCGAGCTTCTCGCGATCGATTCCCTCTGGATCGTAGATGTAACCATCAGAATCAGACATTGTCATTGGAATACCACCGAGCTGGAGAACCTTCTCTGCAGCATACTGAGCAACATTACCAGCTCCTGAGATGAGAACCTTTTTGCCCTCGATTGTGTCGCCCTTAGTAGCGAGCATCTCGCGGAGGAAGTAAACAGTACCGTAACCTGTAGCCTCAGGACGGATGAGAGAACCACCGAACTCAAGACCCTTACCTGTGAGAACGCCCTGGAACTGATGAGTGTACTTCTTGTAAGCACCGAACATGTAACCTACCTCACGGCCACCAACACCGATATCACCTGCTGGAACGTCGCAGTCAGGACCGATGTGACGATGGAGCTCCTGCATGAATGCCTGACAGAAACGCATTACCTCAGCGTCAGACTTGCCACGTGGAGAGAAGTCAGAACCACCCTTTGCACCACCCATTGGGAGAGTTGTAAGAGAATTCTTGAATGTCTGCTCGAAAGCAAGGAACTTCAAAATACCAAGGTTTACAGACTTGTGGAAGCGGATACCACCCTTGTAAGGACCAATCACATTGTTGTGCTGGATGCGGTAACCCATGTTTGTCTGAATCTGACCCTTGTCGTCCATCCAAGTTACGCGGAACTGATAGATACGATCTGGAATACAGAGACGCTCAATGAGGTTTACACGCTCAAACTCAGGGTGCTTGTTGTACTCTTCTTCAATAGTTCCAAGTACTTCTTCTACTGCCTGATGATACTCTGGTTCATTTGGGAATCTCTGCTTGAGAGTTTCCAATACTTCAATTGCTTTCATTTCTAATATTGTTTGTTTGTTGTTAATGTTATCTTGAAATACGATGCAAAGATAATAATAAAAATTGAAAAACGAAAGCAAATTGAAGAAAATTTTGCAAAAATGCTATATTTTTCTTGATTTTTGCTATCATTTTGTGTATTTTCCCAAATCGCTTCAAACAATTAGCGTTTATTAACAATCGCCTCACCTTATTATATACATACGCGCAGGCGAAAGAAATTGGTATTTGTAAACGTAGAATTATTTGAAAGTAAAATATTTTCGCAAATTGTATAAGTGTGGAAATTGAAATATTTCCTCAAGTTGGGTTTCTAACAGTTTGATATTCAACGTGTTGCAATTTAATAGGAATGACATTGTCATTCCATTGGAATCATCGCCTCATTTGAGTGGAATGAAGTGGTCATTTAACTGAAATGATGAGATAATTCAACTGAAATGAGAAATAACACTTTTTGATGTAAATAAAATTCGTAATCATATTGATGTTCTTAACCCAGGGGTTGTTGCATGTTGCATGTTGCATGTTGCAAAAACATGCCCATTTAACGTGGTTGAACTCTAATAATAATAGAATTATATATAATATTATATATATAGCAAAAACTCCGTTAAAAAGGCACCTAAATGCAACATGCAACATGCAACATGCAACATTTTTTTTGGTGTTAAGACATAGATAGAAATATTACCGAAAAATACTTCCATGAAAGTTTGTTGATCTCGGAAATTTTTCGTAACTTTGCATAAGAAAAGAGTCAATGACTCTTTGATAGGGAAATTCAATAATATTACAACAGAAATGAAAAAAACGATTATAACATTCATACTCGTCCTCTTGTCGGTAATGGCATTTGCACAGAAGATGTCAATAGACCAGCGTAATGACTATATGCGAATGGCACATAGCAATATCGATTCGCGTACTATTTATGCTATTGACGGGTTCAAGATGTCAAAGCAGGCGCAGAAAGTAGCCAAGGCAGAAGAAGAGGAAGTTGAGTTTATCTTCAATCCTGAGGGAGAGGAGAAAACATACTCTATGAGTCTCTACAGCTACGACAAGACCAACAGTAAGTTCGTGAATGCCCAGAGTCTCTTGTCACAGGTGCGTTATGCTGAAGACGGCAAAACTGTCTATTTCAAGCAACTGACAGAGTCGCTTGGTGTTATTACATGGCTAAAGGGCGAGATTGATGGTGATACCATTCGAGTTCCTTTCGGTCAACCGCTTGCATATTACAAAGGCCAATACCTCATCTTCTTTGTACCAATGACATTCAATGATAAGACAGACGAAATGGAGGCTCTTGACGAACTGAAACTCATTGTGAAAGGTGACAGTCTCGTTGCCCCTTCGTTTGGTGAGGGCGTATTCCAGGCAGCTTGTGGATATGTGTATATTTCAGAGACAAGTCAAGGTGCGCTCTCTATAGATCTCGATCACGTAATGCGTTGCATCAATCAGAACCCTGTTGTTGCTCCCGCCGACATTGAACCTCAGGATTATGTCTATTCCTTCATCAACAGCTACGGCAATAAATACAAGAAGAAGTCGCTTGTAAAGAAGAAGGGCAATGACCTTTATATGCAACTCTCCACTTCTGCACCTGATGCATATATTCATGGTACAATCGAAGGTGATTCAATAAACATTGCGAATGGTCAGTTGATAACAGACAGCACCTTTGTTTACTTCTATTCGCTTGCCGACCCGATATATGTAGATGGACAGGTGGATGATTTCCAGCCAGCGGCGAAGACGAAGAACATGCGTTGGTGGCCTGAGACTTCGGCAATAACATCTTCGAGTGAAGTGTTTAGCGTTGACTATATGGACGGAATGGAGAAATGTATGGACTATGTCACGAATCCAAGTCTTGAGGTCTATGGTGGAGACACCCCCGCTCGTCCTGTGAATCCTGAATGGAGAAGTGCTTTCCTTGATGGCGGAATGATTGGTTCGATAACCTTCAATTACATCTCCTTCACTACTCCATCGCTCGATGTTGACAGTGCTTATATCAACAAGAATCTGCTCGCGTACAGAATTTACATAAACGACAATCTGCTCACCTTTGATCCTTCTACATACAAGTATCTCCCTTCGCCAATGACTGATATACCTTGTACATTCAAGGACAATGTTGACTTCTGGACATACGACCAGTTGCATTATGTCTATCTCTATATGGAGGCAGAGGATATCAAATCTATTGGCATTCAGACTGTATATACTGTTGATGGTATTGAGAACTGCTCGGATATCGTGACAAAGAGTTTTGAACCGATTATCGACCCTGACGACCCT
Source organism: Prevotellaceae bacterium UBA1726 (assembly GCA_002316005.1). Classification (GTDB taxonomy): domain Bacteria; phylum Bacteroidota; class Bacteroidia; order Bacteroidales; family Bacteroidaceae; genus Prevotella. The sequence goes on from DCIM01000076.1 coordinate 60,247, forward strand.
CGTAGTGACTATGACTTGGCATTCTCTACTTGTCGCGTGAAGCACCCAATGTTGAAGTCGGGAGAAACGCTTGAGGTTGAAGGAAAGGTTATTAATGCTGGAAAGAAGAAACTTGGTGGATATAATGTGATGCTTAATGTTGATGGCGTTGACTATAACATTCACTCTACCGACAGTATCAAGGCTGGCAAGGAGATTCCATTCCACTTTGAGGTTCCTATTGGCGAGAAAGCCGTACAGAACTCTATTCCTGTTTCTGTAAGAGTGAATACGGTAGGCACAGATACTGACGATGTACCGGAGAATAATACCGTAAGATTGCATTACAGCGCCTATGATGAGACTCTCTGCGATAACACAGTATTGCTTGAGGAATTCACGAGCGAGGGTTGTGGCTGGTGTCCTTATGGTGCTGCCCGCATCGAGAGTGCCATTGAGAATCTTAATTGCAACGACCGTGTCATCTGGATTTGTCATCACGACGGCTATAGCATCGACTGGCTTACTGCCCCTGAGAGTACTGAATATACAGCCCTCTTTGGCGGAAACACTTTCGCTCCAGCTATGATGGTCAGTCGTAATGCCAACTTCTCTGATGATGAGGAGGCAGATTTCAAATACCCTGTTTTCAGTATTCCTATGGAAGAAGAAATCGGCAATATTCTCTCTTCTGCTCTCAATGAACCAACCTTCGTGCGTCTTGAGGCCGAGAGTAAAATAACCGACCGCAGAGCAAATATCACTATTAAGGCCGAGAAGAATGCTTCGTTCGATGGTCAGTGCCCTACTCCATATATATCGGTATTCGTTGTAGAGGACAGCATCTCGCCAAAGAAACAGCGTTCGTACGATTCGCATGTGATAAACTATCATCACAATGCTATGCGTACTGCTATTACTGATGTCTGGGGAAATACATTCTCATGGGATGGCGACAAGGCTGAGATGAACTATGAATATGAGATACCTGCTGAATACAAAGCAAAGAACCTTGTTGTAGTTGCTTTCATTCATGAGTATAATGGCGACCTTAACCGCAGAACCGTTTTCAATGCTTGTCAGACAAATCTTGCTGATGACGAGTGGATTGCTGAAGGTATTAAAGAAGTGACTGCAGAAGGGGAAAACAACAACCTCTATAACATTGCTGGTCAACGAATTTCGCGAATGACAAAGGGAATCAACATCCGCAACGGAAAGAAATACATGGTTAAGTAAACACCAAAATAAAAGGCCAGCTCTAATTTGAGTTGGCCTTATTAATTATTATAATGTGAATTCCTTACAGGCGTTTTCCGTCAATGCCGAAAGTCTTACCATTGCGAGTTATTACGATTCTACCGTTATCAATGTATTTTCTAACTGAATAATCGCTATTGTCATTATTGACATTAGCAATACCATCAACCGAACTAATACCACATTCTGCTGCATTAAAAACCTTACAACCGTTGATATCAGTTTTGCTATATTGATTCACGAAGAACACAATCTTCATATTCTCAAGAACAACAGGAATATGACAGGTTTCGTCATTTTTGCGAGGGTTTGTTGAGATAATAACCTCAGGAAGTTCGAAAGTCTTTTCAATTTCAGTTGTCTCACCAACAACAAACTCTGCAGCATCACCCCATGCACTCTCTGTCAAGCAGCCACGCGAAACGGCCATGTGGTTATAGTCTGTTGTACCACCTGCCTGACTTGCTACGATATTATCCTGAGTAAGCCAAATAGAATATCTAAGGTCGTTACCAGGTATTTCCTCGTATGTGTAAACATTGGCCTTTACTTTAACCGTTCTACTCTCCGAATCATAGCTGCTGTCAAGATTTATCCTAACATATGGTTTGGTCTCATTAATTACATTCAAATAGTCAGAAGTGGTAGAAATGCTCTGAGGGTCAAATACAGGTGTAGTAGCATTGTTAATAATAGTTCTGTTAAGCATTGCGGCAGGTGCATAGGTTGTCTCTCCATAGAGAGCTGTTATAGTCCAATCTTCTTTCATCGTGAATATGTCAGAGTTATAGCCTGAGTGATGACAAAGTTCTACAACTGAAACACCTGTTTGTTCAATAGCCGTCTCCATTGAAGAGTGTCCATTCGGACAGTTACTACATGTTTGACCAGTGAATGATTCTACCAGGATATTCTTCTGGCAATCAGCAGGATAGAAGCAAACTGTTGAAGTAGAGGTGTTATCCGAGTCATCTGCATCGATTGTACTATTCACATTAGTCAAATTGATTGATACATTCTGTGTTCCTTCTACAGAAGAAACGATATCCGAAAGTTCTAATTGATATGTCGCATGCGGTTCGATATTCAAGCCGGAAAATGAAATAGTTTTGCTTTCTTCTCCAATCTTAACGACTGCGTCAAGAGAGTTGATTGTGGTTGTACCAAAGTTGAAGATCTCAAGAGTTTTTGAGAATGCTTCTCCCACCTTCATAAAACCATCAATCTTACAAGTTTTCAATAAGACATCTGTAAAAGAATCTGCATCATCTACAACAATCTGAATGTTTGGCATTCCATATCCTTTTCCGTAGAGCGAAGCCCAACCATTTGCACCATAGGCAAAAGCTATTCCCTCTGTGTCTTGAGAGAAGTCAGCAGAGAAGGCACCATAAGTAGCACTAATCTCCATCATGCAACCAACATAGAGTTCTTCCTCCTCACCGGTAATGGTATATGGATTGTCAAGCTGCCATTCAACAAACTTATTTGTCGTATTTGTGCTAATTACCTGTTTTGTTATAGGTTCACCTTCGAGCGAATTGGAAAGGAAAATAGTTGCTTCTTTGTTTGTAGAATTCCTTGAACCTACTGCCAGTCGGATAGCAGAAATGGTCTTACCCTTGAGGATTGCCAGTTTCTCCTTCGAAAAACGGATAGCAACGCGCTGGTCTGTACCACTACCATAACGGAACACATTGTTCATTCCCGTTTTTTCGTTTGTATATCCTATGTTAACTGCAGCAAATGAAGGTATAGCCATAAAGGCTAACAAGGTTGATATTATTATTTTTTTCATATGTCGTAAGTATTTCCGGCTGCAAAGTTACAAAAAATAATTGAATGTCAGGGTGTTAGAAATAGAAATTAACATGTTTGTGATTGCAACTGATGACATGATTTATATCATATATAGACCTGATATTATTATTTAACATAGTTAAGTTTGGTAAAGTCAATTAATTTTTGTATTTTTGCAAGGCATTTTATATGCAGTGGGAAATTATAACAAAACATAAAAGGGATAATATCACAAATCATTTATGAATAAAACCAAAATTTTTACTTTATTTTTTCTTGCACTCGCGCCTGCGCTTGTAAGTGCGCAAAATGACATCCACGCCATTCAATATCAGACACAATATGGCGATGCAATGGGTTATACGGACAACGAGACCGCTACTAAAACAACTGAATTCCTTTACGGAAAGAACAACCGTTTGGAAAGAAAGATTCAGAACGGCAGAAATGAAGACGGTAGTTGGAATCTTATCAATTACTATCGTTTTGACTACGACAACAACGATAATGTCGTGATGACGAATTCGTTGCAGTATGGTATGTACGACCAGAACAACTTCAGTTTCAAGGCTGTAAAGGATACTGTTGATTATGAATACAACAATGCTGGTCAGCTTATCAAAGAGACTGAGCGTGCAACAAAGACTACTCACGAGTATGAGTATGATGCCGAGGGTCGTCTTGTAAAAGATTCCCGTATTCGCTATTACCAGTATGAAGGTACATACAAGACTGATCTCGTTATCACTTATAGCGATTTCACAGTTGGTGGACCACAGTCGCTCGTTGCTGAAGCTACTTCTTCATACAACAATTATACAGGTAAGATTACATACGATGCCAATGGAAACGAGACATCCGAGAAGCATTGGACTGTTGCTGATACACCAGTCTTGAAGTCGGCAGAATACTGGTCATATGATGAGAATGGTAAACTTGCTCTTTACGAGAAGAAAGGAATCTCAAGTGGAGAAGAGATTAATGCAACAAAGGTTGAATACGAGCAGATTGATGAGAATACAACACGTGCCATCTCTTATACCTATTCTACTGACCACTGGTCAATGAAACCTGGTTCGAAGACAATCACCAAGTATTCTGATTTCAATGCATCGCAGTATGCCCCTGAGATAACAAGCATAGTTGCAGATGCTTCAAAGTCGCAGGTTGAGGTCGCATTTACATCTGCTGTTGCAAATGCTACATATAATATATATCGCGATGGAATATTGGTTGGTTCGACAACTGATAAGACCTACACAGATGAAAATGTGAAGAACGGTCAGCACGAATATTTCGTTCAGACTGTTTCTGAAGGAAAGAACTACAATGTGTCGAATGTGGCAACTGTAGATGTAGTTCGCGAATATCCTTTCGCTACCAATTTCCGTGCAAAGTCAGCAACCCTCACAACAGACGGCTTGTATGAAGTGGCCCTCATTTGGAAGAATCCAGAAATCACTGAGGATATGGAGTTTGTAAATACCAACATCATTAAGGTTGGCAAGTACTACTCTACCCCAATGTTTGATACAGGCTATGAGATTACTGACCCAACACAGAACTCGTGTGTTGTAAGTTTCGGTATTGATACAGAACTCACACTCTATGTTCAGACTCGTTATGCTGGTGGTGTTGTAAGTTCAGATACAATAACTGTTGATGTAACAAAGATTTTAGGTAAAGTCGTTAACAACAATCGCAAGCTCCGTGTTGATGAAGTTTATGGTGATGCGATGGGCACTACAGATGGAATGTCTAAGAAGACTGTTAATTATTATGGTGTAGACAATCGCATTGAGCGCAAGGGACATTATAATGTTGACTACGGAACAAAAGAACTCGGCATCTATGAGTATGAGTCGTATATCTACGACGAGGCTGGTATGCTTGAGAAGTCATACACCAACCAGTATGGTCGATATGACTATGGTGATATGGGCTTTAAGGCAGCTCAGGACACTACCTACTATGAGAATAACCTCGAGGGACAGGTGACCAAGGAGTATAACAAAATGGGATATACTACTTACGAATATGACAATGCTGGCTCACTCGTAAAGAAACATATCGTTGAATATAGTAGTAATAATGACATTGAACAGACTCTTGAATATAGCAATTTTGCTGGTAAGGACCTCCCACAGTTGACGGTAAGTACTGGTACACGCTCTTCTGCACGTTACAAGATTGAGACAGAATACACTGAAGACGGTAAGGTCCTCACTGCAGAAAAGACAATGGATGCACCTTCATCTTCATATCCAAGCACATTCGAGAAGTGTGAGTATAATGAAGATGGTGAATTGACAGTTGATTCTGTGTTCTCTATCAAATATGTAAATGACATTAAGACTTTTGTCAACAAGAGTTATACAACATACGAACCAGAGGATATCAATTATACTCGTGTTGTTGTGAAGAAGTATGTGTGGGACACTATTCTTAAGAAGTTCAGCAACCCTAAGACCTTCAACATTTATGAGTATACCGATATTGATGCAGATAAGTATGCCCCTACCCTGTCAGTTGAACCTGTTGCAGAGAAGATGAATGCTGCAACCCTCACTGTTGAAGTTCCTTATGCTCTTCAGAATGCTATGACTGCGTTGAATGTCTATCGCAATGGTATTGAAATTGCCCATGGCATTAACTATATGGATGATGATCACTATGTAACAGACGAATATGGCACAAACGGCAAGTGGATTTACGAGGATCAAACTGTCAATGGCACATATGACTATTATGTAGAGTACGCTCACCTTGACAACACAATGAGTCAGGAGGAGTCGGTACATAACATCTCTAATGTTGTACGTTACACATACGCACTCGAACTCCCTGTTGTCACAGGTCTTGAAGTGACTGGTGCCCGCTATACCATCACTGAGAATGAAACTGACGATGGTATTGTTCAGGAGACACAGGCATATGCCTCGTTGAAGTGGGATGCTCCTGCTGATGCTGATGTTTACGGAATTAAACAGTATCGCGTTATGGAGACAAGCATGAGCATTGGTGAGAATGATGAAGTTGCTGATCCTCTTGCAACAACATACGAGCTTGATCTTCGTGGTCGTGAGACTGTAAACATCTATATTCAGGCTGTTTACGAATATGGTCGCTCTGCATCAGAGATACTGACAATCACAGAGGCTGAACTCAAGCAGATTGCTGATCGTATTGAAAGTGTCAATGGTAAAATCAATACTGATGGCAAGACCTACAACCTCGCTGGTCAGCAGGTAGATAAGAACTACAAGGGAATCGTTATTTCCAACGGTAAGAAGACTCTTGTAAAGTAATAGAACAATAATACGCAAATTAAACATAAAATCAAAAATGAAGAAAATAATTCTTTTCGCTATGCTTGTGCTCGGCTCACTAAATTGTGCTGCTGAGAACAAAGGCATTTTATACCTGAAGTCACCTGCAAACTATCAGGTTCTCTCAATCTCACAGAATGGTGAGTGGGCTTGTGGTGTGCAGTATGACGAGAACTCTGATACTAACTTTGCATTCCGTTGGAACCTTCTTACCGGAAAGATTGAGGACTTTGGTGAAGGTATGGCTTCGTCAATATCAAACGATGGAACTGTTGCTGGTTCTTATTATGATTCAGGTAAGGAAATTGGTGGTATCTGGAATGGTTCATGGACTGCTCTTGAAAAACCAAGCAACTACGGTTATTGGGCTCAGGCTATCTCTCCTGACGGAAGGTATGTTACAGGTACTGACAATAAATATAAGTCGTACATTTGGAAAGACGGTAAGATTGAAAATAGTATCACTCTTACCCCTGTTGGAGAAACCTCAAATGGTACATTTATCACTTACGCTATCTCTCCTGACGGACAGAAAGCCGGTGGTTGGGCATACTATCACGATGACAACCGTAATCCTGGCTACTGGGATGCTTCTGACCAGAAATTCCACGACCTTGAACCATCACAGGGAGGTTCTCCTTGGCAGACTGTAAGAAAGTTCTCTGCCGATAGCAAGAAGGCACTTTATTGGGGTGGCTATCATAACGACAATGAAGAAGGTCGATATGGTATTCATGCTATCTATAATACAGAGACTGGTGATGTGGTTACTATCTTCCCTACTGAAGACGATCCATTCAACTTCGACTTCTTTGATATGAACGATGATGCTTCACTCGTACTTGGCTACGAACAAGATGGTGGAGGTTCTGAGCGTGCTATCATCTGGGACGGTGAGACAAAACTTGCTGAGAACTATCTCTCTTCAAGAGGCGCTAATGTCGATCAGGATGATATTCTGATGTACTTCCGTGCTGTTTCTACAAGTGGTGACGGAAATACTCTTGCTGTTCTCTATTACGATAATCAGTATGAGTATCACACAATGATTTTTGCTTTTGATCGTGAGACAAGCATGACCCCTCCTGTAAATCTTGAAGCTAATCAGGTTGTTGGAATGAACGTAGTTGACTTGAATTGGGGCGAACCTCTTGGCGACAAGGAAACTCTTGAGGGTTATAATGTCTATCGTGATGGCGTGAAGATTAACACAGAAATTGTTTCTTCTACACAGTATTACGATAAGGATTTGACAAACGGCACATATTCTTATACTGTTACTGCACAATATGCTGAAGGCGAGTCTAAGGCTTGCGATGCAGTTCAGGTTACAGTTGCTACAAAACCAGTTCAGACTCCTACACAGCTCGAAGTTCGCCAGAAGGGTTATAACAGTGCTCTTGCCGTTTGGGAAAAGCCAAATACAAATTTCACAGAGTGCAACTACTACGGTGATGGCAAAAATGCTATGGACGGATTTGGCGGTGGTACATATTCATTCGAGACCGCTACACGTTTCTCTGCTGAGCAGATGAACCTCTTTGAAGGTTATCGTGTGACTGCTGTTTCGTTCGTACCAAAGAGCGAACAGGGCAGTTGGCTTGTAAACCTCTATACATATAATAATGGTCAGCTTACTCTCCTTGGTACACAGATTGTCAACCAGGAACTTGAGTATAATGCAAAGAACATTGTAAAGCTCACCCGCCCTATCACTCTGCAGAAGGACCATGAGTTGTTGGTTGGTATTCAGACAAATGTCACTAACGAGTCGTACGATGTTCAGGGTGCTTACGAGGGTTATCTCAAAGTTGGTTATACCGACCTCGTTCGTATGGTTGGCGAGAATGCCTTCTATTCACTCACAGAGGCTTCTGGTACTACATACGATGTGACATGGCCTACTTCTGCCCTACTCTCACCTGTTGGTTCAGAAACCGACCTTGACGCAATCGACTATTACGAGATTTCTATTGATGGCGGTGAGGCTATCCAGACAAAGGACAATCGCTTCACAACAGATAATCTCTCTGATGGTACTCACACTATTGGCGTAGCTGCTGCTTATACCGATGGCCGTAAGTCAGAGCCAACAAATGCTAATGTCAATATCGCAGCAAATACAAATGCTTTGAAGGCTATCACTCCTACTGTGACAAACTGGGGATCAACTGTTATTGCTAAGTGGGAAGCACCTCTCGATGATGATGCAAGCTCACTTGGTTACTGTGCTAACCAGAAGGCTTCTAAGTCGCCAAAGACAACAAGCGATGCTACTATGATAAAGGCTCGTGTTGATTTCCCTGCAAATCTTATCAAGACTTATAACGGATATGAGATCAACTCGCTTATGTTCTATCCTCTCTCTGATGCTTCATTCTATCTTGAGGTTTACGAGAACGACGAGTGTGTAGCTACTGCCGAACCAGAGACTGTCACTCTCGATACATGGAACACAGTAAGTATTGACCCTGTGACAATTCAGAAGGGTAAGATCTACAGATATGTTCTCACTTGCTATGATTGTCCTGTTGACGAATCTCCACTTGCTATTGATGGCGTTACTCCAAGTACAGAATATTCTTCATATATCCAGGCTGGTGACGAATCGGGATGGTACACTATCGAGGACGAGACTGCTCTAAGGGGCAGTTGGCTCATGCGTATCTATGTTAACGATCCAGAGGCAGAGAAGATGAATGTCGATGGATATGATGTATATGTTGACGGCGAGAAACAGGCTTCACAGCAGTCGGCACTTGCGTTCTATCATGAAATGCCAGAGTTAGATGACAACACACATGTTCTTCGTGTTGATACAAAGTATGCTGGTGTTCAAAATATCGTTGCTGGTAACAATGTAAGTTTCAAACTCGATCCTACAGGCATTGTTGATGTGAATGTAACAGACAATACAAATCCTAACATTTACAACATCCTTGGTCAGAAGGTTTCAAACTCTACTAAGGGCATTGTAATCGTCAATGGCAAGAAGATGCTTAAATAGAAAATAACAAATAAAAACAATAACAAAATGAAAAAGTTAGTTTTAACACTTGTGATTCTGCTTGGTGCTCTCAGTACTGTTAGTGCTCAGATTCCAGCAGTTGTCCTTAAGACAATCGATGGTCGTACAATCAGTACCGACACTCTCTCGAACGATGGAAAGCCTTTCATCATTGATTTCTTCGCTACATGGTGCAAGCCTTGCAACCGTGAGCTCTCTGCTATTGCTGATGTTTATGAGGAGTGGCAGGAAGAGACTGGCGTGAAGGTTATCGCTATTTCTATCGACCAGGCACAGAATGTAAATAAGGTTGCTCCTCTCGTATCAGAGAACGATTGGCCTTACGAGACTGTTCTCCTCGACCCAAACAGCGAGTTCAAGCGCGCTCTCGGTATTCAGATGATTCCTTATACCCTCGTTGTTGATGGCAAGGGCAACATCGTCTATAAGCATAATGGCTATACCGATGGTGCTGAAGAGGAGTTGATAGAGACTGTTCGCGAACTCGTAAAGTAGTGGCCTAACCCCATCCCTTCCCAAAAGGAAGGGGGAATACAAATACTAGAATATAACAATACATTAATAATGAAAAAAATACTAATAGTTTTAGTATTAAACATCTGCATTTTGCCACTAAGCAAAAGCCCATTTGGGAAGGCTTGGTTAGGCTGGGCGCAGACCACTTTGAGTGGAAGTATCCAGAGTGATATGATGATTGCACCACAGCAGGACGAGAAGATTGGTACTTCGGAATATGACAACGACAAGTTCCTTACCAATACCTATGTCAACCTCATGCTTCAGAGCAAGTATGTTGATGCAGGTGGTCGTTTTGAGTTCAATCAGTATCCAATGCCTGGCTATCAGGATGCATACAACGATTTCAAAGGTTGGGGTGTACCAAACCTCTGGGTAAAGGCAAAGGGCAAGAACATTGATGTCACTCTCGGTTCTTTCTACGAGCAGTTTGGTTCGGGTTTCATTCTTCGTTCATACGAGGAGCGTTCACTCGGTATCGACAATTCGCTCACTGGTGCTCATGTGGCATGGAATCCTTTCAAAGGTGTTCGTTTGAAGGCTCTCTCGGGCATTCAGCGCAACTACTGGGAATGGGACATCGACAATATTGTCAGTGGTGCTGATGCAGAGTTTGCTCTCGACGAGATGATTCCTTCGTGGGCTGAACACGACACTCACATCACCCTTGGTGCTTCGTGGGTAAACAAGCACGAGGGTTCTGATGATGATGTGATGGCCGATGTTAGTCATCGTCTTAATCTCCCTGAGTTTGTAAATGCTTTCGATGTTCGTGCTCGTTTCCAGAAGAGTGGTTTCTCTATGCTTGCTGAATATGCACAGAAGACTGATGACCCTAACGAACTGAATAACTACATCTATAATCATGGTCATGCCGAAATGCTTTCGCTGACTTATGTGAAGTCGGGCCTCTCGCTTCTTGCTCAGGCAAAGCGTTCGGAGAATATGGGATTCCGTAGTGAGCGTACAGCAAGTCCTTTGTCGAATGCTCTCTATGTAAACCATCAGCCTGCGTTCACAGTCGACCAGACTTACTCTCTTGCAGCCCTCTACCCTTACGCTACACAGACAGAAGGCGAATGGGGTTATCAGGCAAGTGCTGCCTATAAGATTAAGGGCCGTTTCTCACCTAAGTTCAAGGTGAACTACTCGCTTGTTACTGGTCTTGAGAATGCTCGACAGAATCGTATGGATGGTGCTGTTCGTGGTACTGATGGCTATAAGTCAAAGTTCTTCAAGAATGGCGATGTTTACTATCAGGATCTCGACTTCATGTACGAGCACAAGCTCTCAAAGACTTTCGAGCATCATTTCATGTACATGTATCAGCAGTACAACAAGACTATCATCCAGAATGAAGGTGGCAACATCTACAGCCATATCTTCGTATATGAGCCAAAGATCAAGCTCAATAAGAAGATGACTCTCCGTGCAGAGGCTCAGTATCTCTTCACACAGCATGAGTCGGGCGATTGGGGCTTTGGCCTCCTCGAGTTGTCTATTGCTCCTTACCTGATGTTTACCGTAAGCGACCAGATTGGTCGTTGCGAACCACAGTCGGGCATCTATGGCGATGTCACTCACTACTTCCAGGGAATGATTACCGGAAACTATAAGAGTCATCGTCTGCAGGTGGGTTATGGTCGTACACGCGCAGGATATAATTGTAATGGTGGCGTTTGCCGCTATATTCCTGCAAGCAAAGGTTTCACAGTAAGTTACAATTATAATTTTTAGCCTAACCAAGCCTTCCCTAAGGGAAGGATGTTTTATACAAAAGAATTATGAAATTAATAAATATCATTTCAGTCATGAAAACAATTAAAAAGCCTCTCCTTTGGGGAGGTTTGGTGGGGCTGTTATTATCTTGCTCAAACATTGCTGAGGACGAGCGACTTATCTATGTTGCTCCTGCTGAAGTAGGTCGTGCCGTACTGATTGAGGATTTCACTGGTCAGCGTTGTGTCAACTGTCCTAATGCTACAGAGAAGATTCACGAACTTCAGGAACTCTATGGCGAAGATGCTGTCATTCCTGTTGCAATCCATTGTGGTCCTTTCGGCTTCACTGGCAATAAGAAATACGAAGGTCTTAAGAAAGACGCTACACAGGCTTATTGGGATGCTTTCTTCGATGACTCTCAGGGGCAGCCTGTTGCTAAGTTCAATCGTGGTGCCGCTAATGATGACTACCAGAACTGGAGTTCAGTAGTTGCTCAGGAAGTGCAGAAAACTACAAATGTGTCGCTTAATGCAGAATGCACCTACAATGAGGCAACAAGAACAGCTTCTGCTACTGTTACTACCCTCGGTCCTATCGGCGAGAAGGTTCACCTTCAGCTTTGGCTTCTTGAGGATAACATCGAAGCAATGCAGTTGCTGCCTGACGGTTCGGTTATGACACAATATGTTCACAACCACGTTCTTCGTGATGTAATCAATGGTACTTGGGGCGATGAACTGACATTCACAGATGGAACCTTCTCAAAGAACTATGATTTCACAATCAGCGAGAACTACAAACCAGAGAACTGCTCGCTCGTTGCGTTTGTCTATGATGAGACAAATGGCGTTCGCCAGGTTATAAAGAAAAAATTGACAGAATAATTATTCACATTAAATATTAATTTATAAAACAAAAAAAAGATGAGAAAGATTTTACTCTTTGCAATTATGGCCGTAACATCGGTCATTGCAAACGCTCAGCAGTTTTCTGTTAACAAGGGCGTTCGTTTCACAGAATCTGGTATCAATGCTCCTGCTAAGGAAGCAAGTGTTGAAGGTACAGATCTCTGGGGTTACTTTTTAGGTGGTGCTGATAAAATCACCGGTCTTGGTACAGGTTCTACTGGCACATTCCGTGTTGCTATCTATGTTCCTGGTGATGGTGTCCTCAAGGGTGCAAAGATTCAGGGTATCAACCTTCCTGTTAACACTACAAAGATGTCAAATGTCTCAGTATGGGGCGGTAAGGCACTCGGTGGTACAGAATTGTTTAAAAAGACTGTAAGCAGCCTAAATACAGGTTTCACTCAGGTTGTTCTTGATGATGCTGTTGATGTTCCTGAAACTGGTTTGTATGTTGGTTATACTTTCACTATTTCTTCTACATCAACACAGGCTGAGCAGTATCCAATGGGTGTTGCTGAGGAGGAAGAAGTTGCTGGTTCGCTCTACCTCGGTTTGAGCGCAACTGCAGCATTGGAAGACTATGCAGGTTCAGGCTACGGTGTGTCTGCACTTCAGCTTCTTGTTTCTGATATGAAGCTCTACGACAATGCAGCAAATATTTCTTCTGTAGTTTGCTATGCTGCTGCTAAGGGTGGCAAGGGTAGTGTAAAGGTTAACCTCGCTTCTGACAGCAATAATGGTGTAAACACAGTTGGTTACAAACTCGTTGTTAACGGTGTTGAAACAACCGGTACAACAAATGTCACACCTGCTATTGCTGCTGGTTTGAACAAGTCTGGTTCTGTAAACATTGAGTTTGATGCTCCTGAAACTGTAGGCGCATTCCCTTCATCTATTGCTATTACCGAGGTTAATGGCGCTGCAAATGAAGGTAATACTGAAGCAACTTCATTCACAGTAAGCACAGTTACTCGTGTTGTACCTCGCGTTTCTGTAATTGAGGAGTACACTGGTACTGGTTGTGGTTACTGTCCTCGTGGATGGGTAGGTATGGAGTATGTAAAGGAAAACCGTCCTGACAACTCTATTGTTATTGCATGGCATAAGTATAACTCAGGCGACCCAATGTATGTTGCAAGTTATGCTTCACTTAGTTATGAGGGTGCTCCTGGATGTTGTGTTGACCGTAAGACTTACCCAGATCCATACTATGGAGAGGATTATACAGGTATCCACCACACTGTTGATGCTTATAGCGCAATTACTCCTACTGTAGATATCACTTCTGCTACTGCTGTTTTCTCAGAAGATAATAAGCAGGTAACGGTTAATGCTGATGCTGAGTTCCTCACAAATGTAAAGAACTACACTATCGCATTTGTTCTTACTGCTGATGGTCTCGCTGGCACAACTTCTTCTTGGAAGCAGAGCAACTACTACTATCAGTATGCAAAGTCTCAGGCTGGTATTCTTTCTGAGATTCCTGGTCTTGGCGATTTCTGTAGTGGTGGTTCTATGGGCAAGTCGTCTGTAGCTCTTACATTCAACGATGTTCTTATCGCACATACATATTCAAGCAATAAGTCAACAGTTGCTGCAGTAACTTCTGCTGAACCAGATGAGGTTGTTTCTCGCGAGGCTACAATCAAGATGCCAACAAAGACAACTCTTGTAAATGCGCTCAATTACGACAAGGTTTATGCTAATATCCTTATTATCGACGACAATGGCTATATCGCAAATGCAAAGCGCGTACAGGTTGTTCCAGATCCTACAGGCATCTCTTCTGTTTCTTCTGATGCAACAGAGGTAGCTCGCTACACCATCGATGGCAAGCAGATCAACGGCGAGGTTAAGGGTGTTAACATCGTTAAGATGAGCGATGGTACTGTTAAGAAGGTACTCGTTCAGTAATCGTTAAAAAGAAAAATATGAAGAAGTTTTTTAGTCTTATCGCAGCCTCTTTGGTTGCTATGACAATGTCGGCACAGAGCGTTTCTTTTGCTCATGCTGATGGCACTGTGGTTGAGAATGGCTCTACCCTCACAATGTCGACACTCGAAGACAGCGGTTTTGGCTATCAGATTCCGCTCGAGGATATTGGCATCCTGAATGGCAATGCTGCTCAGGAGGTTATCCTTCGTCTTTCTGCCGATGAGATTCCTTCAGGCGATTTCCAGTGCTGTTTCCCATCAACCTGCCAGATGCTTCAAGCAGGCACACCTCTCAACCTCAAAGCAAATCTGAAGGCTAACGAGTTGAAGATGATTAAGAACACAGAGTGGATGGTTGTTGAAGAGGAATACGGCACAACAACTGTTAAGTTCGAGCTTGTTGTTGATGATGAAGTTGTTTCTGCAATCACAATCGACTTCGTTTATTCTGATCCTGCAGGCATCAACGAAGTAAAGGTTGAGGATGCTAATGCTCCAGTTTACAACATTGCTGGTCAGCGTGTTGGTGCAAATGCCAACGGCCTTCTTATCAAGAACGGCAAGAAAATCTTGGTAAAGTAATCAGGTTAACGATTCATTAATAATAAAGACAGGGAATCAGCATTTGATTCTCTGTCTTTTTTCATTTCTATGGAATGAGTTTGTCCCCACTATGAAAAACAACTGTCCCCGCATTGAAAAACAACTGTCCCCACGCCTTGGGGACAATTGTTTTTAAGCCTGGGGACAAAATTATAAAAATTAATTCGTGTAATTCGCGAAATTCGTTGATATAATAAACATAGTTTTGAATCAGGTCTTTATTTTCCCAACTTCCTTGGGGTCTTGGGCAACCAGCCTTCGGAGTACATCTCAGTGAAATAGGGTGTCCATTTGTGGTCGGCAACGCCAATCTGCAAGCCATAGAAACAAGTACCCGAACGCATGTGCTCGAGTTGTTCCTTGAGGAGGTTCTCGTCGGGTTTCGGTATTCGGAAGTCGCTTATCCACAGCACATCGCCATACGAATATTCCGTTCCTCCGTTCAGTATTCGGAATGTCTCCTCCATCATCTTCGTGGAGTTGGTGCCGCCCGATGTGTAGTGGCTCAGGTAATCCATCACCTTCTGGCGTTCCTTCACCAAATCGAAGGTTACAATCGACACAGAGAACATGATGAGATAACACTCGCGCTTCTCCTTTTCGGCAATCATCAACAGACGAAGAAGTAAGGATTTCGCCACCTTCAACGGGTTGCCCACCATACTGCCCGAAGTGTCGAGACAAACAATCATCGGTCCTTTTCTTCGGGCTCTCGCAACACGGATTTTGTTCAGAGGACTGAGCATCTGCGAACGGGAATCGAACACCTGAAGATTGCTCGTGACAAACTTCCTCAGGAACAATCCGTCCATGTCCTCATCGCCCACCATGGCAAGTTCTGCCGGCAGAGCATCGCTGATGCTACGACCGGAAGTAATGCCCACAATGTCCGACTTATGTCCGTGGTTAAGGGGTTTCTCACCACCATATCCCACCTTCATCTTATCCCCTCCTCGCTCGTCGGCATAACGCCCCATGAGGTCGGCAATACGACGGATGACAGGGTAACGGCGCTGAATCTTCACCGTCTTCATCACATCCTCGAAGATATGCTCATTCCAGAGTCCGTCCATGAGGTTCCACCCTTGCATGAACTCCTCGCGGTCAATCTCAGCACGTTCCATGTATTCGGGGATGGCGTCAAGGTTGCGCTCCACAATCTGGCATGCGTTCTTCATGTCCTCCTCCATCTTGTCGTGACTCGCCTTCATCACCTTTTTGTCGATACTCTCGCGCCAATCGAGAATCATCTGTTGCCACAGTTGCGAATGAAGGTTTTCCCCGTCCTCACCAAACTTCCGTATATAGAAATCGGCATCAAACGACTCTGGATTCTTCTCTTTTATCATCTTCACAAGAGCCTTCCATCCGTCGCGCTTTCGGTCGGAAGTCCAATCGGCGGCTTGGCCACAGGCATCAATCTCCGACAGACAGCGTTGATACGCCATCTTCGAGCGGTTGATGTTCTGCGTCACGAATCGCATCATGCAATCGTAGAACACTCGCCCAAGGGCATCATTCCTCAGTGCCTGGAGTTTTATTGTCGGCGTCTCCATCACCTCAACGAGGTAATCCGCCATTCTGTCGCCCACAATACCCCTCACCTCACCGGTATCAACATACCGTTGAAGCATCTCGGAATATAATGTGGTGTTGGTAGGCATATAGTTTAAGTCGTCGCTTTGCTCCTCAAAATCTCAAAAAATCTATTTTTCTTTATTCTTGTTTTTATAAAAGATAATTATTTTTTGTGATTTTGAGCGAAGCGACTTAAAAAATCAATTGTATAGTTTCTGGATTAGGGACATGCTCTGATTGATGTCCTTGTAGAGCGATTTCTTATACTCCTCGCTTTGCGCAATCATCGTCTCGTCGGCAAAGAAACTGCTGGCAATGGAATTGCTGCGGTTCATCACCTCGTCCAACAATGCCGCATACTCATCGTGATAGTTGTAGCGAGCTTCGTGCTCAAGGTCGTCGGAGAAATTCTGCCGTTCGCCCGGAGCAAGCATATCCATCGCATATTCCATACCGTTGATGTAGATTTTGTTTCGGCTGCGAAGCAACTTCACCGGACGCTTCTCCATCTGACTCATTCGCGACTCATCGCCAGGGAAGGTGAATGCCTGAATGATGGTTCGCTTTGGGTTATCAGGATCCTGATACATTATGCCCTCAGTAGCCACCTTCACACCACGCGCCGTACTGTATTGCTCGTAGGTATTGAGGCGCTTGTAGTCGGTCACGAGGATATATGTCCTGCCCGTTCCGTGGTTTGTCACAAGGTAGTAGAAGTC
>DCIM01000026.1 GCA_002316005.1 Prevotellaceae bacterium UBA1726
TTTGGTGTCTTACGCAATTTGGCAATCCACTCTTTCCAGCCAAAATGCAGGTAAAGATGGTAGATGACAAGGGCGAACATCGCAATGGCAAGCACCACGTGGATAATCATATACCCCACAAAGGGAATGCCGGCGAAGTCATCGCCTTTCGATGCCTCCATCTGAATTGATGATGCAAGCACCAGTATCGCCACAATCAGCAGTGCAATATCACAAAGTCTCAGTACCTCTTTTTTGTTCATTGGATTCTCATTTTAGAATAAATCATTCAACGTCACTACTTTCTGAAAAATACCACTGTACTCGTTGTATTTCAGTCCTTCTGTTGTCACGAGCGTTGAATGAACTACCATACGTCTGGGCAAATTTCTTCCCAATAGATTCTCTCTATGTACAAGTTTCTTATGGTAGGTTTTATCCACAACAAACTCTTCGTTATAAAACTTCATCTCGCACATATTCACCACATGGTCGTCACGTTTTATCAGCAAATCTATCTGAGTGCCATCTGTCTCATCATCACCACGTTTTGCCCACGCACTCAGTTCTGTATTAACGCCTTCAATGCCCAATGCCTTCTTGATGTTTCGCCAGTGAGTCCAGCATACCTCCTCGAAAGCGATACCTCGCCAGGCAACGATATTCTGACTTGCATCACCCTTCCAAAAGTCCTTCGCCAATCCCTTCCTGTTCTTTACAAAATGCAGCCAGAACCAGCAGAACGGATCTGCCAGTTTGTAGTGTTCCTCACTTTCGCCAAAGGGTATATATGATACAGCAAAATCACTTGCTACCAATGCTTTGAGCATCTTTGAGAAAGCGCCTCCGGCAGGAATGCCCGTCATTTTCAACAACTCTTTCCTTGTCCACCCAGCATGTCTCTTTGCCATTGCTTCGACAATGCTTTTCATCTCGGCAGACTTGCTGAACACCGAAGCAAACAACCTGTCATACTCATCTTCCAGCCTCGCTTTGTCGTCAAAAAACAGTGCGTTTACTGCCTGGTCAAGACTCATTCCTTTTTCAACATATTTCATATAATACGGAATGCCACCCATCACCATATAACTCTGGACGATGTCGTACTTCGACCATTTAACTCCTTGACTCTTATAGAATTGTTCGCACTCACTCAAAGTGAAGGGTGACAGATGTATCTCACGTGTCGTTCTGCCGTACAAACCGCCATGGTTGTTGATGAAATTGTCCTGAATCCAACTTGTTGCCGACCCACACACTACCACCATCAGGTTGCTTCTATGACACGCCCAAGTGTTCCAGAACCCTTCGAATGCCATCACAAAATTGGAACGTGGAGTGTCCATCCACGGCAGTTCATCAAGGAACACCACTTGGCGCTTGCCTTTCTTGTCCTTTGACTCAAGCAACTCTCCCAGCATATAAAATGCTTCAAACCAAGAGTCTGGCTGATGTGACTTGCGCATTCCGTGTTTTTGAAGGGACATATAGAAATGCTTCAGCTGAAGTTTCATTATGTTCATTCTTGGATTCCCGTTGGCTTTCTCCAATTCCATCTCTATGGGCGACAAACCTGCGTGACGGAATGTGAATTTTCCCTCCAGAGCCTTGTCGATGAGAAAGGTCTTGCCCACACGCCTTCTGCCATAAACAGCCACCAACTCTGCTTCACCGCTATCGTAAAGCTCATTAAACTCGTTTATTTCTCTGTTTCTGCCAACGATTGCCATAGCCAAAACCTTGTTTTATTTGTCCCTATAAATATATTTTGTGTCTCTTAGGGACGATTATAACAACATAAATATTTTATATTATATTGAGTGATAGCCTTTTGGTGTTATCCACAAAATTCTATCTGTTTCGGCTGCAAAGGTACGACAAAAATCTGACTCCGGCAAGAAAATAACGAACTAAATTACTATGGTTGTTTTCTGATATTCCTATTTGTGTGGATGCGGCTTATAGCACATTTATTTACTTTTCTATAACTTCCTGACGCGACTCAGGGCAGTGCGGGGCAATGCTACCTATCAATTCGAAAACGGATTCTCTGGCACATCTTCGCCCCAATCTTCCTCATCATCCCATTCATCACAACCCGGACCAATCTCAACTGTATAGTTGCCTCTTCCTATGTTTTTGTCGAGCGCAGGAATGTATCTTGCCGCTTCCTGTCTGTCTTTTGCCACAAGACAATATTCACCGTCACGCCCGAAGTCGTACTCTATCAGTTCAACGTTGTCGTCATCCTCCTCAAGGATATACCGTGTGAGCGTGAAGTCCTTGTAAGGCTTTATCCCTGCATCTTCGGCAAACGCCACCGCCCCATACACCCAGTTGTGTGCCTCCACATATTCTATCTCTTCCATCGAACCAATACTCATCTCAAAATGAGACAGGTAATCCTCCATTTCCCGTTCGCTGACATTAAACATCCACATCGAGTCTTTTACTCCAAGACACCATTTGTCTATCATATAGGATGCGAAAGTGAACGTGCCTTGCGTGTGTCTTCTGACCACCGTGATAACCATCTCACGGTACTCGAAACTGTTGTCAAGCCTGTAGCATTTGTATATAGGCAGGTTTCTTGCCTTCGTGCGGATGTACTCCTCTGGTTTCAACGGCATTGCCGACTGGTTGTTCTTTTTCTTTGCCATACGATTGAATTATTTTGGTGCAAAGATACAACAAATTGTTGAGACTACCGCAACATTTGTTGCAAATGATTTTGACAATAGCAGATTTTGCTGGTTTATTATTGTCGTATCAGAAAAAAATAGTATCTTTGTGGCCAGATTTGAAAAATATGAAAATTCTATTCGTTTGTCACGGAAATATCTGCCGCTCGGTGATGGCGGAGATGATTATGAAGCAGATGCTCAGAGAGCAGGGTAGGGACGTGGTTGCTGTTGGAAGAACATCGCGCAAGACAGATTACTTTGCAGGACATCAACGAGAGTGACTTGATTTTCGTGATGGACCGTAACAATCTGAGGAATCTGGAACAAATGTTTGGCTATGAAACAGCCAATCAGGAGAAAATCCAAATGCTGATGGAGTTCTGCGGATATCACCGTGAGGTTGCTGACCCTTGGTACACTGGGGATTTTGAGGCTACTTACAGGGATGTTGTTATGGGGTGTGAGGCGATAATGAAACTCACTCAAACAATTTCCCTTTAGAGAGTCCTGCTGATTATCAGCAATTCCTCAAGGAATCTCGCCCCATCTCCACCATCCATCTGTACGTGATGAAACTGGAAAGAGATGGGTAGAGTAGTGCGAATAAGCCCTTTGCGGTACTTCCCCCACATCACCATAGGGTTGAAAAACTTATCGGTATATTGGTTCACGATGCAGTCCAGTTCTGTGGCGATTATAGCCGAAGTGCCGACTATCATCAGGTCCTCTCGGAATGAACTTTTACATTCAGCGGCAACTTGCTGAGTCAACCGTTGATAATCAGCATGGAACACCTCCATATTATCGTCAAACGGTACGTCACACGAGTTTATCCCACCCTTAGCATTCTTCACGATGACATTTATGCCTAAGTGGCTGTATCTGCAAATCGAATTGCCCTTTGGCAGCATATAGAACTCAGGAATCC
>DCIM01000013.1:0-801 GCA_002316005.1 Prevotellaceae bacterium UBA1726
CCTTCCTCAAGGTTTCCACCACCTCTGGATAGTATTCATTGCGCCACGACGACGCTACATATATTTTCATTTACAATTTGACAATTTAGCAATTTACAATTTTCTTTTGTATTGCAAAGACCCTCCCATAAGGGGGAGGGTTAGGGAGTGGCTTTAGATTACAAAACAATCAACTACCGTACACCCGTCAGTGCCTGCTTCGCCCGATTCAACCATTTCAATAGCAGTCATTTCTGCTTCAGCCTCACTGTTGGCAGCAACCTGAACGATGAGTTCCTCACCCATATCCGTCGTTATCTGTACATCGTAAAAATCCATATCTTTCTTTATTTTTTTACAAAGATACAAACCTTTTCCCAAACTGCCGAAAGTTTTTCCCATTTTAATTTGCCAGAAACAAATATTTTGCCTATTTTTGCATAAAATAATTTATCCAAAACTAACTACCTTTGAATAATATGAAACGTTTGAACTTTGTATTGGTGATTCTTTTTGCGAGTGTTGCAAGTGCATTTGCTGCAACCGACAATAACAACCTCCTTTGGTATGATTCCCCTGCAAAGATTTGGCTTGAGGCACTTCCTGTTGGTAATGGTAAAATGGGCGCAATGGTGTTTGGTGGTAGCGACACTGAGGAGATTCAACTCAACGAATCGACGTTCTGGAGTGGCGGTCCTCACAACAACAATAGTAAGACTTCCATATACTATCTGAATGAGGTTCGCGACCTAATCTTCAGCGGTCATGAAAAAGAGGCTGGCGACCTTGTGAACCGTGAGTTCATCAAAGGTCCTCATGGAA
>DCIM01000013.1:890-28938 GCA_002316005.1 Prevotellaceae bacterium UBA1726
GACCTCACTACTGCCGTAAACACCACCTCTTATATATATAAAGGTGTAACCTACACTCGCACTGTTTTTGCGTCACTCGCCGACAATGTTATCGTTGTGAAGGTGAAGGCAAGCAAGAAGGGTGCCCTTTCCTTCTCGTTGGGTCATGAGGGACAGTTGGCTACTTCGGTCGTTTCAACATTGAACAACAATAGAGGTGAACTCGAGGCAACAATCCAGGGTGTTGAACATGAGGGAATAAAGTCTGCCCTTACTGCAAAGTGCAAGACGGTGGTAACAAGCGACGGAAAGATTAGTGCAAGCAATGAACGAATCAACATAGAAAATGCTTCGTCGGCAACACTCTATATCTCTGCCGCTACAAACTATGTCAACTACAAAGATGTATCTGGCGATGCTTCTGAAAAAATCAATCAAGCCCTCAATGGCGTATTGAATAGGTACAAGTTATTTGACCAGATACTTAAGCGTCATGTGTCACAATATCAGGCACTCTACAATCGTGTGAAACTCACTCTCCCTTCTGTTGGCGAAAACAAGAATCTCCCAACTGTTGAGCGTCTTGCAAAGTTCTATGGAAGTGAGGATATGGGTATGGTGGCATTGCTGTTCAACTATGGTCGTTACCTCTTAATCTCTTCTTCACAACCTGGTGGTCAACCTGCTAATCTTCAGGGCATTTGGAACGACAAAAAGGATGCGCCATGGGATTCGAAATACACTATCAACATCAATGCAGAGATGAACTACTGGCCAGCTGAGGTTTGTAATATTTCTGAGACAACAGAACCACTCTTCTCTATGGTTCGCGACCTTTCTGTAACAGGTGCAGAAACGGCTCGCGTGATGTATGGTTGTCGTGGTTGGGTGGCTCATCACAATACCGACCTTTGGCGTATCGCTGGTCCTGTGGATGGTGCTGACTGGGGAATGTTCCCAAATGGTGGTGCATGGCTTTCAACTCATCTCTGGGAGCATTACCTCTATACAGGCGACAAGAAGTTCCTTGAGGGTAACTACCTTGTCCTTCTTGGTGCGGCACAGTTCTATCTTGATTATATGGTTGAGCGTGATGGTGAGTTGCTTGTTGTACCTTCGGTTTCTCCTGAACATGGAGGTAGAGGTAAGTCGTCACCAATTTGTGCTGCTTGTACTATGGACAATCAGATTGCCCGCGATGCCCTCACACAGGCAATTAGAGCAAGCGAGGAACTTGGTAAGGGCGATGATGCTATAGTTGAAAAGATGAGAATAGCCCTTGCAAAACTCCCTCCAATGAAGGTTGGTCAGTATGGTCAGTTGCAGGAATGGCGTGAGGATCTTGATGATCCAAATGACCAGCATCGTCACATCTCTCATCTCTATGGCCTCTACCCTTCACGCCAGATTAGTGCTTTCTCTACTCCTGACCTCTGGAAGGCTTCGGGCGTTACTCTCAATCAACGTGGCGACGAGGCAACAGGTTGGAGTCTTGGTTGGAAGACTTGTTTCTGGGCTCGAATGCTCGATGGAAATCACGCTTTCAAAATCATCAGCAACATGCTCCGCCTTCTTCCTTCGGAGAGCAGAAAGGACATGATGGCTTATCCTCAGGGACGCACTTTCCCTAATATGTTCGATGCTCACCCACCATTCCAGATTGACGGAAACTTCGGTGTTACAGCCGGTATCGCAGAGATGCTTCTCCAGAGTGAGGAAGGTAATGTCATCACTCTTCTTCCTGCTCTTCCAGATGCATGGAAGGAAGGTAGCGTCAGTGGATTGAAGGCTCGTGGCGGATATGAGGTAAGCATCAATTGGAAGAATGGTAGCCTCTCTTCTGCCACAATTATCCCTCAGCATAGCGGTACTCTTGTTGTTCGCAGTCGTTTCCCACTCAATGGTGGCACACTCGTCAAGGAATATCCAGAAATAGGTTTCAAGGAGTATAAATTCAATGTAAATGAGGGTGTTGCGCTCGTATTGAAATAAAGATGTAACATCTGTATATAAAAAAGTAACAAGCATATATTGTCATTTCGACAATTTTGATTATCTTTGCATCGAAAATATATCTGTTTTTGAAAAGGTATAAAAAATATAAGTCATTAAAAACAACTAATTAAACATTATGATTAATCAACCAGTAGTAAAACTTGGTATCGTAGGTGTTAGCCGTGACTGCTTCCCTATCGAACTTACCCGTACTCGTCTTGCTGCCCTCATGGCAGAAGTTAAGAAGGCAGAACTTCCTGAAGTTCATGATTGCCCTGTAATCATCGAAAACGAGGTTGACGCTATGAAGGCTCTCGATTGGGCAAAGGCTAATGGCATCAACGCAGTTTGTATGTTCCTCGGTAACTTCGGTCCTGAAGGTCCTACAACAATGTTCGTTCAGCGTTTCCAGGGTCCTGCAATGGTTATCGCTGCTAAGGAGGAAGGTAAGGCTAACCTCGCTTCTGATCGTGGTGACGCTCTTTGTGGTGTCCTTAACTTCTCTTATAGCGTAGGTCTCCGTCGCCTCAAGGTTTATATCCCAGAGTATCCAAACGTAACTCCTCAGGAGGCTGTTAAGGAACTCCGCGACTTCCGTGCTATCGCTCGCGTTGTTATCGGTATGCACAGCCTTAAGGTTATCGGCTTCGGTCCTCGTCCTGCTGACTTCTTCGCTTGTAACGCTCCTATCCAGCCTCTCTATGACCTCGGCGTTGAGGTTGAGGAGAACTCAGAGCTCGATATGAAGTGCCAGTTCGAGAAGGTTGCTTCTCGTACAGCTGAAATCGAGGCTATCGCTAAGGATATGCAGGCAGAGCTTGGCGCTGGTCACACATATCCAGAGATTATCAACAAGATGGCTCAGTTGGAGCTCGCTATCATGGATTGGTACGAGAACCACAAGGGTGGCTGCAACCACGTTGCTTTCGCTAACAAGTGCTGGCCAGCATGGCAGCCTGTATTCGAGTTCGAGCCTTGCTACGTAAACTCTCGTCTCACAGGTCGTGGTATTCCTGTAGCATGTGAGGTTGACCTCTATGGTGCTGTTTCTGAGTATATGGCAGAGTGTGCTTCTGAGAAGCCTGCTACTCTCCTCGATATCAACAACTCTGTTCCTGCAGATGTTATCCCAGCTGGTGCTGACCTCGCTGGTGCTACTCCTCAGGACCTCTACATGGGCTTCCACTGTGGTAACACATGTTCTTCTTGCATGAAGTCATGTTCTATTAAGTATCAGCTCATCCAGGCTCGTCTCATGAGTCCAGATATCACAAAGGGTACTCTCGAAGGCCAGATCGCTGCTTCTAAGACAACAATGTTCCGTCTGCAGTCTAACTCTGACTCTAAGCTCGTTTCTTACATTGCTCAGGGTGAGTTCCTCGACATCGATCCATGTTCATTCGGTGGTATCGGTATCGCTGCTATCCCAGGATTCGCACGCTTCTATCGTCACGTCCTCGTTGGCAAGCGCTTCCCTCACCATGGTGCTTATGCATTCGATCATGTTGGTAAGATTCTCTTCGAGGCTCTCCGTCTGCTCGGCGTTGAGGATATCAACACTCCTCTCCCAGCTGGTCAGCTCTACCCAGGCGAGAATCCATTCGCTCTCTAATAAAGAGTCTTGTCAGGTTTCGCCTGACAACAAAAATAATAAAGGCTCTGTCCAACCGGACAGGGCCTTGTTTTTTTATTCCCAATGATTAATTCCTTGATTTTTGAATTATCGCAAAATTACAAATCAATACTTACGCCAAACATCACATTCGTGCCTTCTGTTAGTGGTGCGTTATAGTAATAATACTCCGGACGATAGTTGAAGATATTATCAACGGTCAGCGTCATCTTCAACCAGTTCTTCATCCTTCCTGTCAACTGGAGTTTCCATAGTGAGTATGCTGGATAACTAACCTCGTGTGTGCCCTTCTCCGGATAACCGAGATCGTAGTATTCTTCGTTTTTCACACTACTCAACGCTCTTCCCGAGAGATTGATGTTTATTCCCCAAGTCTTTGTGAACTGATGATCCCATTCACCTCTTACGGTAAGTGAGTGTTTGCGAGCAGGCATGTATTGGTTGGCTGTTGATTCTGCAAGATCCTCATGTGTGAACATATACGCCATTTTCACAGCAAATCCGTTGCTCCATCGTGCATTCATCGCCGCCTCCATACTATACACATTCATATCACCAAGGTTGATATAATCCAAGTACCATTGCTTTGAACCTGAAACTCCTTGGTGTGGCAATCCTGTAGTTATTCTGTTGCTCACCTTGTTGTAATTACCAGTCAGCGTGAACGAGTATCCGCCTTTGATATATTCTGCGCCAAGGGTGAAGTTGTGACTTGTCTCTGGTTTCAGTTCTGGATTACCTTCCACAATCCATATTCCCGCCATGTCGAAGTTGTAGTATTTCTCTTTCAGTGTCGGTGCCCTAAAGCCCATTCCATACGAACTTCTCAAGGTAAATCGCTTAATAGGATTCCATCTTACCGACAACTTAGGCGAAACTCTCGACAGTGAGGCGTCCGAGAAATAATCGTATCTCACAGCACCAACCAGTTCCAGTTTCTCATCAATCTTCCAGTCGTACTGACCGAACATATCAAACGACTGCTGACGACGACTTTCATTCTCGAGATTTGTGTTCATCAGGAAGTCATACATATAATCCGCACCAAGTGTGAGGATATCCGTCTGACGGAAAGTATGGTTATACAAACCTCTGAACGAGTTCTGCACATTACTGTATTTCCTTACATCCAATCGTTTTATCTTCAAGAAATCTGACTTGTCATACTGGTCGAAGTTATACGACAGTTCCAGATAGTCATTTCCACTAATCTGCCAATCTCCCTTCAATCCTGCTTGATAGTCACGGTATCTCTCCTGACTGTCTTCCTCTCTGTTCATTGCTCTGCGGAAGTATCCAAGGCGACCTGTAAGATGCATCTTTTCACTAACATCAAACCTCAGTCTATCAGCAAAATTCAGCGTGTTGTCGCCATATACATTGACAAACGTACTGGTTTGTGGTTCTGTTCCTCGGTTCTTCACTTCGTAGTTGTCGGCAGAAGTACTGCTGAACGAGAAACTGTTTGCCACCCTACCCTTTGTCACTCCAACGGAAGCATTATATCGCTGCTCGTTGTGATGGCCCCATCTGCCGTCAAGATGTATTGTAAGTGGGGCTTTTGTATTCTTTGTGATGATGTTCACAACGCCTCCTGCAGCATTACTTCCATAAAGCGCAGAAGTCGCACCACGAACAATCTCTATTCTTTCCACATCAGCCATCGACAGTCGTGTGAAGTCAATATTGTCCATTGTCTCTCCTGCCAATCGCTCACCATCAACAAGAATCAATACGCTCTGACCGGCGAATCCTGAAATATTCATGTTCACGGTCTGGTTCATGGCGTATGAGAACTCTACTCCAGGCATTTCCGTCTGTAGCAGGTCCTGAATATTTGTTGCATCAGTACGCTCAATATCCAGTCGACTAATCACACGAGTGAGTACAGGCACATCCTTCAATGTCTTTGGCGTGCGTGTTCCTGTCACTACAATCTCATCAAGATTGAGTGACTTTGACCACTCTGCCTCAATACTGTCACGCTTTGTCTGAGCAAGTGTCGTCAGGGTGGATATGAGCAAGATACTTGTTAGGAGTCGTCTCATCATATAGGATACTTGTATTTAACGGTGAGACAACATTTCTTGTTTGTAGGACTTACATAATCCACCAATTGCAAAGCGCCGAAACTACCATCTGCAAGGCGTATCAGCATCACATGATTATTCATACTGAATGATGGTGGCACAGGTGGAATCTTCATTGTCAACCACGATGATATAGTCATGTTCACTGATATTCCCTGACTTGGTACATAGCAACTGATCATTGTCGATTGGTCATCCCACACGACATTCTCTGTCCATTCATCTTCCTTCCATTCCGTAACTGCCTTGCACATCTCAAGTGTCACGGCATCAATATCGGTAAGTGAAGTCTCGTATGCTGAACAGCCGTTTGTGCGTACATTATTTCTATGAATGGCGATTGTCCATTTCTCAGGTTCTGCCTGAGGCTCTGTAGGAGTGAACGAGGTGAAGTGGTTCTTGGTTATTCCTTCGCCAAACACATCGAAGTAGTACATATACTGTCCACTTCTCTTGTGATCGCCTCTCTCCTCCTCTACATCGCCAATAGCATCCACAGGGATGTCATATTCAACAAAATCGTCTGCAATGTTGTGGGTGCTGTCTGCCTTTACTGCTTCAACAGCTGTTGGCAGGTCGAGGTAATACCATTTCTTCCAATCGGAGAAATCAAAATAAAATTGTCCTTCCACGGGTGTAGTGACATCCTCGTCTGCAGGGTCATCATAAACCCAGTCAAACGTTCCCTCACAACCAGTCGTTATGAGTCCTGCCATCACCCACAAAAGAACAATCTTTATCCTTCTCATTGCCTTTCAATCCTACCCTAAAGCCCGTCACAGTTCCCTGCGATTTATCGCAGGTTCAAGAACTTCTTTCCTCCCTTAATAACAATTCCCTTATAATTGCTTTCTACCTTCTGACCTTGGAGGTTGTAAATGATTTCGTTAAGGTTAGGGGTATGGTTCTCGCTGATTCTCTCGATTGCCGAAGTGGCATTCTGATCCATCACAGCCGATATTGGGAATGGCATTACTCCTGGTTGGAAGTTATTGGTAATCTTTATCTTACCATCGTTCAATTCAACAAAAATATTCTCGCCACCAGCAGTAGAAAGGTCATATATTGCATCCATTGTAGCCACACCATCTGTTTCTGCCTTGAAGTGCATCTTCAAACCATCCGATGAGTAGTCTTTATAATATCCGCCTTTCTCCTCATCGTAGTAAAGACCAGTCACTGTATATGTACCAATGGTAAGATCGCCCATTACTGTTCCTGTAAGTGTATATGTTGGAATCTCAACATCCATCAGTGTTGCATCAGGCACATTATACACGCGTACCTTATGAGTAACATCGGCCTTGTATGGTCCAAAGGTTCCACCAACCATCACCACATTCTCGCCCGTGTAACTCTTCACATAGTAACTGTTGATGCTATATGTGATTGGGAAAGGCATATTACCGTATTTGAAGGTAATCTCCAACTGAACATTATACATTCCTCCGTCGTGGCTGAATGAACCCTTAAGCGAACTACCAGTGATTGTCTTCTCATCGCCATTGGCATCAACAACTGTCGAGGTGAATGTCTGGTCTTCCCATGTCACACCGCCATAACCTCCGGTATATGTTGTGTTCTTAATTTCGAACGAAGGGATAACCATATCGTTATATACCATACTTGGCATTGTGAAGTCGGCACCAGCATAGATGATTGTATCAGCCACATGAGTTGTCTGACCTGCCTTCTGTCCAGCCATTGTGACATAGAAATCCGACTCTCCTACGAAAGTCATTTTTCCTTGTGGGCCTTGAGCATATACTGTTGTGAGTGTTGCCATGAGAGCAACGAAAAGAGTACAAATTTTCTTCATTTTTCAGTCCATTTATTTTTCTGGTGCAAAGTTACTGCTTTTCCCACACCCTCACAATCCTAAAAAATGATGATTTTAGGATATTGTTGCGTAATAACAATACCTATTTCAACTCATTAAACTCTTTTTAACGACTTCATTAATACTAAATAAGCGAAGAAGTTAAATTTTTATGCTGATAACTTATAACTTTGCATTCAGAAACATAATTAGTTTAGAACTTTCTATAATTTATGAATGTTTTGTTATACAGGAAAGTTTTTTGCTGATGGTACGGCCTGAGAAGGTAGAATCTCAGTAGCTCTTGAAAAGCAACTTTCCCAAGTAAAAATTTCTCTCTCTATAAAAATATTATTGAATCGAGAGGCTGTCGTGAGATAGTCTCTCTTTTTTGTATAACTAATATTTCGTCATTATAAAGTAAAAAAAAGCACCGGACGAGAAATCCGATGCTTATTATGATGTTTTGAAATATTGTCTTTAGAACAATACAACGCAACCAAGAGCTACATTGAAGTTACCAAAGTCCTTAACGAGCTTGTACTTAGCCTCGAGAGTAAGGCCGAAGTCCTCTGTGATGTTGTACTGGCCACCGAAACCCATGTTACAACCGAAACGGAAATAATGGTCAGAGTAGTTTGAACCATCAATTTTTGGATCGTCGTTAATCTTTGAGATGAATGCAGGAATCTTGTCCTTAGCAGGGTTGAACTTTGTTGCACCGAACATTGTTGTGAAACCGAAGATTGGATATACATTCAACTTCTCAGCAACATTGAAGAGATAGTGGAAGTTAGCGTTGATGTCATACCAGTTTGTCTGGTTCTTGCTTGACTTGAAGTAGTACATACCGTTGAGCTCTGCACGAAGAGCCTCTGAGAGGAAACGGTCGTACTTGATACCAATACCGAAGTTGCTAACATCATTGCTACCTACCATATAACCGAAGTTTACACCGATAGCGTTCTGCTGATCCTGTGCCTGAGCACTAACGCATGCACACATCATAACGAGTGCACATACCATACTTTTCATAAAATTCTTCATAATCAATTATTCTATTTTAAATAGTTTCTTTTTCAAAAATCGCACAAAATTACACAAAAAACGCCGAACCACCAACTATTTAACACTAAAAATCACAATTGGAGCACTTTTATTGATAAAAAAACTCACCCATTTGCATGGATGAGCTCAATTATCTTTTATCCTCGAAGGATGAAGAATGCTTTTAAATACCGATATTCACACCAATAGCGAAGAAGGTGTCGTCATTGCCGTCAACCCACTGATACTTGCACTCTGTGAAAATGCCGATGTTCTTGTTGATAGCATACTTCACACCACCACCAAGGTTTACGCCCAACTTTGTTGTAGAGTCAACATGCTCAGCACCCCAGTTGCATACAGAAAGACCAACGAGTGGATAGATTGTGAAATCGTGGCCGAGTTCGAAGTTATAGTGGAAATCAGCATCAATTGTCCAGAGGTGACCATGATCAACGAAATAATAATTGAAGCTTGGAGCAAAATCAATGCTCTTAACGATACCTGCAGTAACACCAACACCAAGACCTAAATCATGACGGAGGTCACCCTTGATGTCAACACTCTTAAACTGTGCAGAAGCTGTAATAGCCATAACAGCCAATGCAAGAGTTACAAATAATTTCTTCATAGTTTTTTTCTTAAAGTTATTTATTAAACAATACTTTTTTACTATGTAAGGCCCATTCCCGAACCAAACGCGATACAAAATTAGCACTTTTTGCTGAACTAACAAAATTTTTCTGTGAATATTATTATGATCTGAAAATTATCAATATGCCAGATGGCAGATGTATTTATGGTCAAGATCTTCACGGCGCTCAAATGTGACTGACTCTAAGGGTTGAGCATCTTCAAACAGATTCTGAAGTCGTTCCTTTCCTGTTATCCCCTCGCCTATTAGTTTCAGATATGCTTCCTTCTTTGTCCATAACCCCGTGAACATCACTTCCGGATTTGCCGAACTCAAAACCAAATCATATTCTCTCTGGCTTAACACATATTTCGCCAAATCATGATCCAATTTGTCGGGAATACACTCAATATCAACTCCTACAGGAACATCACCTATAGCACATGCTACGCCATTCTTGCAATGAGACAGGTTAAAGTGGATTTTAGCGTGGTTTACCAATTCCGGTTTTCCAAATTCCAATTCATGGAATACAGGTGGTTCAAGAATGCCATAATGCTGTTTAAGCATTCTTTGCAGTAACCTATAAGCCATAAGACTCAGTTGGCGATCAGAGGCAAAACGATAGTTTAATGCCTTCTCGCGTCGTTGCTGACTAACAACAGACAGTTCCGCCAGAAATCTTTCCTCACTCCAAGGAGTCAGGTCGTCATCGACTTCTAAGACTAAGAAGGGTGATGTCATCGCTTTGTTCATTGTTTCCAACAAATTCTTCCACTGCCGAAAGGGTTACGTTAATGAAATCCTGTTCTTTTCCGGTCAACACCTCGAGCAGTCGGTCGTTGCCAAACTCCTTGTGTTGCTTATTCTTTGCCTCTGTAACACCATCGGTATAGAGAAGCAACGTGTCGCCTGAGTTCAACTGCAAGGTTTCGTTGCTATATGGGAAACCTTCCATCAAACCTACAGCAAGATTTGGTCGCATGACAAGGAATTCCGGCTTTGCGTCTTTACGCAGTAATACCGGACGGTTATGTCCTCCATTGCAGAATGTCAGTTCATTTCCGTCAACAACACCAACAATGAGTGTGCAGAATGTCATACTTGGGTTGTTCTCGGCAAGTACATCATTTATTTCGCTCATTATCTGGTCGGGCGAGAGAGAATGACGAACAGCATCAAGGAAAAGAGAATGAACCTGAGTCATGAACAATGCTGCAGGCATTCCCTTGCCCGAAACATCACCCAGGCAGAACACCAGTTTTCCATCACGCTCGAGGTAACTATAAAGGTCGCCTCCTGCATCATGAGCAGGACGAAGGAAAGCATCAACCTGCACATCCTGGTTAGTGAATGAAGGTGCACACAGAATATCACTCTGTACCTTTGCCGCCATCTGAATCTCATTCTCAGCCAAAGCTTTCTTTCTCAGGTCCTTACCAACCTGTCGGAATATTACATAACAGCAAAGCAGCATCAGGAGCATACCCAAGATTGAGACAGAGAAGACAATCCATCGAATGTGATTCGCCGTCTTATAAATAGCGCTCTCCTTATTTATGCTAAAAACAGTCCAATTGGCAGCAGAGATAGGACTTGTCTGCAAAAGCCATCGCTCACCTTTATAATATGTGTAGATATCAGAACCAGAAGTGTCGATCTTGCTCACATACTTGTCTTTCACAATCTCATCGACCAATGTGCTGACAGAGTCGTATTTCTCGTATATCTCAGGATAAGACGCAACAATGCGGCCTCGCTGATCACGGATGAAAATCTCCGAATCCTCTTTTCCATAAGGCAGATGATCTTCAAGTTCATGACGAACCGAACTGATGTCAAGGTTTATTGCAAAGGTTCCAAAGAAACTGCCATTCTCGCAGAGAATAGGTACATAATAGATGATAATCTTCTTGTTCATCTGCGAGACCGTTGATGGCAACACCCATAGACTCTTTCTTTCCGCCTTCACCTTATTGTAAGATGCAGAGTGCATGAAATCGTAATCCCCAATATTTGTTGCCACAGAATCATCCTGTGCTAAGCATCTCGTATAATTCTCTGTGAAGCCATATCGTCTATTAACCCTACTCACACTGTCGTCAACAAGAACAAGGGCCCGCATTATCTTTGGATTTCCATTCAACAGACCACGCAGTTCTTCGTCAATATAACGGGTGAAAGTACGAATTTCCGTATCGCGAATATAGAATTCTGGTTT
This sequence comes from Prevotellaceae bacterium UBA1726, assembly GCA_002316005.1. Lineage (GTDB taxonomy): Bacteria > Bacteroidota > Bacteroidia > Bacteroidales > Bacteroidaceae > Prevotella. The sequence goes on from DCIM01000013.1 coordinate 12,309, forward strand.
TGGAGAATCATTAAGTGTATCATTCTTGCAATAGAAGATTCCAGACATGAAACTCTCAGCTGATCTTGCTGCCAAAACCAACTCGACGTTCATTTTCCGGGAAACATCCCTTAGCAATCGGGCGTTGTGTTTTTGCGCTGTCGTAATGTTTGTTTCGGTGATGTACTCATCTACAAACAACAGCGTACAGCAAAACACAGCCAATGCTGATAACAATACAATAATGATTCTCTTCATCCTTGCTTCTATTATCTTCTGTCCTCAAAGAAATCCATTGCGGCGATGGCCTGAATGAATCGCTGAACATAGTCCCAAGAGGTGACATTCCAATGGAATCCCTTTCGAGCCAGGACACGGTTTGTATATACAATACTTGGTTTCAGATAAACAAGATTGTCGTTACCGCTGAAATAAGCCAACATCGACTGAAGGATGTTTGCCTTCTCTGGGTCGCGACCAGCCTCTTGTACCTTCTCCTTGAATACATCGTCTTCCACTTCTTCGATGTTGATACCGAGCGCATTCGACATCTCACGCACTACATCTCCCATGAGAATCTGATGGTAGTTCACAGGATGGAATACAACACATTCCTTTGGTGTCTGCGAAAGGATGACGATAGCCTTTGCCACCTCGTCGATTGGCGAGAACTCCATATCCATCTCTGCGAATCCATAGCTATAGGCACCAAGCATCTGGAAGATATGCAGACGACCCATTGATGAATTTGAGCGGAAATTAATCTGGAACTCACCGTCGGCTGTTCGTGGTGAAAGATTTCCAAGACGCATAACCTTTCCGACAAGTCCCTTCTCGACGATAGCCTCAAAGAGGATTCGTTCGGCGATGAACTTCGAATGAGTGTATTTTGAGTTCAGAATCTGTCCGATATAGCTATGCTGCTCGTCAAGAACTGTTTCTGCAGTCACCTCATCCTGAGGCAACTGACCAGCAGTACTGTTAGTACTTGTCTGGATGAGCTGGGCACCCGTCTTCAAACACCAGTCAACACATTTCTGGAGTCCACCGATATTGATGTCCTCAATCTCAGTACCCTCAGAGAAGTGCTTCACGATAGCAGCACAGTTGATGACAGTCCATGTAGAATCCTTTGTGGCAGGGATTGAATCAAAAGCACTCGCATTCGTCACATCACCATCTACTACAACGAGCTGATTTCCAAGGGCATACTTGTAGTTCTTTTCGAAGTAATAGTAGAGTAAATTACAGAGACGCGACTCACTTGTCACACCGTTTCTGCCATGTCTTACCAGACAATAAACCTTACAATCAGGATTTGACGGCAGATAGTTTTCGAGCAATTCGTGAAGGATGTGGATACCCAAATAACCATTAGCACCAGTCAATACGACATTACCAAGTTCAAGCGCCTCTCCCTGACGGAATGCATCGAGAGTATTCTTCGATAGAAGTTCGTCAATCTTTGTATAGTCATAGTCCACCACTTCATGGTCAACGCCCTGCTCCACTCCATTATTGATGAGTTGGGCAAGTTGCTTCACTGTAGGATGGTCAAAGACATCTGAATAAGAGATGGTGTAACCGAGGTTTGTTGCCTCGATGACAACACGAGTAGCGGTCAATGACGAACCACCCAAATCGAAGAACGAATCGGTTGTAGAAACCTGCTCCAGGTCGAGAATCTGTCCAAAGACGCCACAGAAATCCATCTCTGTCTTGTTCTTTGGTGCCACATATTCGCCTCCAACCTTTGCCAATACAGGCTCAGGTAGGTGCTTGACATCAGTCTTTCCATTTGGTGTCAATGGGAACTCGTCCATCTGCAGATAAGCCGAAGGAACCATATAGTGAGTCAGCGTCTTACTGATCTCAGCCTTCATATCGTCAATGGCAATCTCTCTGTCGGCTGTGAAATATGCACAGAGATGATCCTTACCCGAGAGTTTCTTGATCATCACAGCAACATTCTTCACACCCTCCACCTTCGTGATGGCATTCTCAACCTCACCGAGTTCAATACGCAGACCACGCAACTTCACCTGGTTGTCCTTTCTGCCCAACACCATCACATTGCCATCAGGCAACCAGCGTGCAAAGTCGCCCGACTTATACACACGCTTACCCTGATATTCCACAAAGCGCGATGCCGTCTGTTCAGGGAGGTTGTTATAACCGCGTGCTACACTGTTTCCACCAATCACCAACTCGCCGACAACGCCGACAGGCAACTCATTACCATCATTATCGATAATGAAATTGGTATAGTTAACACATGGTTTTCCGATATGTGGGATATTGTCGTGAGTGAGTTCCGATGCATGACTATTGGCAATAGTCTCTGTAGGACCATATCCATTGAAGATACGGACATTAGGATAGCTTTGCAACTTGAGCAGAAGAGCCATCGACAGACCTTCTCCACCTTGATATGCCATATGCATGTGAGTGCTGAATGCTTCTTCAAATGCAGGACTCTCGAGCAATTGCATGAATCGGCTTGTCGTAGCTGTCATACAGTCCACTCCATACTCGTTGACGAGCATTGCCAATCGGTTAGGGTCGTTGCAGTCTTCATCGCCAACAAATACGAGAGTCTTTCCCAACATCAACGGCGAACCTGTCTCCCAAACACTCATATCAAACGATATTGTGGTGAGTCCTAATGCAGTGTGACATTCGTTCTTCAGGCACGACTGGATGATATTCTCTGGGTGGTGATAGTTACAAACACCCTTGTGCATGAGTTGCACACCCTTTGGACGACCTGTCGAACCAGAAGTGTAGATGAGATATGCAAGGTCGTCAGGACTAACCTGAACATCCGGATTATTCTTGTCCTCGCCCGACATCACTAACTCTTCCACATCAATGGCTTTCTCAGGGAATTCTGCCAAGCGGTCCTGAGTGGTAATGATGAAACGTGACTCAGAATCCTCGAGAATCAGGTTGATACGCTCAGTAGGATACTTAGGGTCGCATGGGATATAGGCAGCACCTGTCTTCAGCACAGCATACTGCGACATGATAAGACGTGAAGTACGAGGCAAGAGCAATGCTACTCTGTCGCCAGGTTTCACACCACGTTTCATCAGAGCATGAGCCATACAGTTCATGTGAGAATTCAGTTTCGCAAATGTAAACGATTCATATATGTTAGTGTATGGGTTCAATGCCACCAATGCTGTGTCGTCAGCATGTTCTTCGACGCTATGCTCGAACAGCTTATGATAGAGCGTGATTGGCACTTCTGCCTGCTTTGTCTCATGGAACGAGGCAATGAGTTCTGCCTGCTCTTCTGTGAGCATCGATACAGATTTGAGCTGTACTGTCACATCTGCCATGAAGTTCTTCATCACAGCTCCCATGGCATCAGCAAAACCTTGTGCCATCTCTGGCGAATAGAGAGTGTCGTTGTATTGTATCTGTATTGACACATTCTCCTCGTCGGCTGGTTCAATACTGATGATAAACTTGAACTTTGGACTCTCCTCGCTGCATGGTGTCATCACAATGTCGCCAGAAGTCTTCTTTCCAGGAACAGTCACCTTGAATGTATCGAGCACTCCTACCTGATATTGATAGAAGAGTGTTGGCGATATGTCAAACTTCTCGGCAATCTTTGCAAATGGGTAATGCTCATGCTCCAACGACTGAACGAAATTCTCTGCTGTCTGGAGTATGAAGTCCTTTACGGTACAGTCGGTGATATGCGAAACCATAGCAATGGTATTGACAAACATACCGAATGTATCGCTAATCTGCAAGTTGCTACGACCATTCGAAATAGTACACAGACATACATCAGGTGTGTTTGTGTAACGACTGACAGTATAGTAAGCAGCTGCCAGGAACAACTGTGCTGGTGTTACTCCGAGTGTCTTTGCTACAGATGTCACCTCTCGCTGGTTGATAAGGCAATTAGCGAATTTCAGATGAGCTTCTGCATTCTCCACAGGCTTGAGGTCCTCGGTGATATTGCTAACTCCATCAACGGTCTTCAGTTGCTCTGTGAAGAAGTTCTCGCTGTCGGCAAACTCCTGACTCTCCACCAGTTTGATCTCGTCTTCAGCATAGTCGAAATATGTATATTCCTCTGCTTCTGGAGCCTTACCTTCAAGAGCCTCGGCCAGTTGTTTCATGAACAGCGATACAGATGCTCCGTCCATTACCATGTGCAAGGTGTCGAACAGCAGATAGGTCTGTTTGCCTACAGATACAATCTTTGCTCTGTACAATGGTCCTCTTGATGGATTGAATGGAATTCGGAATTCCTCCTTCAGTCGCTGTAATTCCTTTTCAGAGGCAACTGACACTCTCTCCACCTCTGGCTTGTAGTCGGTTGGGAATACCTGTACCACATCCGAACCCTGTACCTCGAAATGTGTACCTAAGATGCGATGTGCCGAGAGTACCTCTATCATTGCCTGATGAAGCATGTCTGCTGTGATGCCCCTAGGGAAACTGTACATGAAGGCCATGTTATAGGCTGTTGACTCAGGCGAACGGGCAATGTCATAATACACACCTGTCTGAGCAAAAGTGAGTGGTACGGCATGCTCGGCATGTCCTTTCTCGCTTACTGCCGAACCTGAAGTCATCCACTTCTTCAGAATCTCATTCTCAATTGTCTGAAGGGTTCCGGTCTTGGTCAGATTCTTAGTGTTGAGCTGTACTCCGTATTTCTTGTAAATCTGCGAGGCGAACTTGATGCCTGATATTGACGACAAACCAAGGAATCCGAGATTGTCGCTTATACTGAAATCGTCATTTCCCAAGAGGTTTGCAAGCATTCCCTTCAACTCTTCTTCGAGTGGCGAGAGAGTCTGCTTCTCGGTGTTTGCTTCCGAATTCTCCAATGGCGACTCCATTGATTTACGGTCAACCTTTCCGTTCTGGTTCAATGGGAATTTGTCCATCTTCACAAAGAGCGATGGTACCATGTATTCAGGAAGGAACGAACGAAGATATAGCGACAACTCATGGTCGGTCATCTCCTTCTCCGAAATGTAGAAAGCACAGAGATAGGTATTGCCCTTCTTGTTCTCAAAACCCTTCACAACGGCATCTTTCACGCCTTCACAATGCTTGAGCACTTGCTCCACCTCACCCGGTTCAACACGCTGACCGCTGATCTTCACCATCCAGTCCTTGCGGTTCACATAAAGGATATTTCCGTCAGGCAGTTCCTTCACCAGGTCACCAGTGTGCATCCAACCGTCCTGCCACAAGTGAGCAGTTCGTTCTTCGTCTTTGAAATAGCCTTTTGCAAGGTTTCCTTTAAGACAAAGTTCGCCTTCTTCTCCTGCAGCAACGGTTTCCCCGTCTTCGTTCATCACGCAATAGGTGATGTCGCTGGCAATCTTACCAATTGGTGTGTTGTCGTATTTCTTGTCAACAAGGAAGGTGGTGACAAGACCGGCTGTCTCTGTCTGGCCATATCCATTCACCAAGGTATATCCCTTTGGATCAACTCCCGAGAGTCGCTCTGAGGCAGAGAGAACCATTCGCAGATGTGGCGAAGGATTATCGTATTGCGATACAACTGTAGGACTCATAAAACAGCAGGTAATCTTGTGCTGGAGTATGTAGTTTTCCATCAATTGGATATTTGTCTTCAGTTCCTCAGCATAGAGATGAATTGTTGCTCCTGCCGAAAGGGCTGTAAAGTCGAAGATACTTGCCATGAAGTACATTGGTGCTCCTGTACCGAAAGCATCTTTTTCGGTCATTCCGCAGAGTGCCTTGTTTCTTATAAAGGCATCAGCGAAACTACTGTATGTGTGTACCACACCCTTGGGATTTCCGGTACTTCCCGATGTATAGAACAGCGCCACCATATCTTCTTCGTCCGATTCAATAACATCTGCAACAGGTGCTGTCTGATGAATCTGGTCCATTGTCTGCGAAGTAATCATCAGTGGAGCATCGCAATGGCCCATGATATAGTCAATTCGTTGCTCTGGGAAATGATCGCCCATCGGAACAATAGTATATCCGCACATCCAGCAACCTATCTCTACAGCAAAATACTCTGCCGACTTTGGCAGAGCAATACCTATGCACGACTTTGCTGGGAGGTTCTGTGACTGCAGATAGGCGGCTACGCGCAACGAGTCCTCGTGTAATTCTTTATATAATGTGGAGCGACTACCATTCTGGTCTACAATGGCAACTTTCTCCGAATTGGCATTTAGGGAGTCTAAAAGTATATTTATTAATCTAGACATAGTAGAAAAGTTTTTGTTGTAAAAACAATTATTTCATCTCAAACAGAGCATCAAATCCTGTCAAACCGAAAATCTGCTTGATGTCTTCGCTGGCACCAGTGATAACAACCTTACCGCCTTTTTCCTTTGCTGCCTTATTCAAAACAAGCAATGAACGCATACCGGCTGATGAAATGAATTCCAACATGCTGAAGTCAACGACAATCTCTTTGTGGGCTTCATCCATGATAGGTTCAATGTCAATAGCAAACTGTTGTGCTGCTACTGTGTTCAACTCACCCTGCAGAGCAATCTCAACACGCTCTTCACTACTACTCAAATAAACGACTTTCATAATGATTTGTTTTATTTTTGTTATTCGATATTCCAATTTTGAAATGCACACTACAGACATAGTCTGAAAAATACAACGCAAAGTTACAAAAAAATCCCGAAAATCCTCTCCCTCCTCTATTTTTTTTATTATTTTTGCAACTCATTCATAACCACACAACTCATGACAACAAAAATTCATAATATCCTGTTCGATTTCGATGGTACTTTGGTGGATTCTGCTCCTGGTATTGTCAAGACTATGGAGGAAACTTTCAAACGTATGAATGTCGCTGTTCCGTCTGAGGCCGAAATGCGTTCTACAATCGGTCTGCCTCTTGGTCAGGCCTTGCAGCGTCTTGGTTCGTTGAACGACGAAGACACAAAGAGAGCCACCGACCTCTATCGTGAACTGTTCCCTGTCTTTGAGGTGGGATATGTAAAGGTGTTCGAGGGCGTTGTTCCTACATTGAAAGCATTGAAGGAAATGGGTATTAGAATGGCTATTGTCACAAGTCGCGACACTATGTCGCTCGACCTGATTGCCGACAAGCGTGGCCTTAGTCCTTTCTTCGAGACTCGTGTCACAGGTGCTGACGGATTCACTCCAAAACCGGCTCCCGACATGGTCGATGCCCTACTCCAACGCATGGACATTCCGAAAGAAGAGACTCTTGTTGTAGGCGACACAACCTTCGACATTGAGATGGGCAATAGTGCTGGTTGTGCCACTTGTGCTGTTACTTATGGCAATCACGACCTTCAGCAACTACAAAGCGTCAATCCTTCTTTCATCATCAACGATTTCAGTCAACTTCTCGAAATCTGCAATTCCCTATAGCCGTCACTGTTCCCAGCGTTTTTCCGCTGGGCCTTATGTTTTCCGTCGCCGTCAAGTTCTCGGGCTCATTGTGCCCGAGGCTCCCGCCCCTAAGGGGGAGGGCCGGGGAGGGGCTTCTTATACCGCCGCCAGTTCCTGCTGGGCTTTTAATACCACCCTCTGTTTTCTTTTTCGATAATCTCAATCAGGTCTTCGGCTTTCGTCTTCTTGCCAAACTCCTGCCAGATAGTGATTCCTTCTCTTTCGATGACTCTTTTAAGCAGGTCGAATGAACCATCGGCCTTGCCTTGAGCTGGATTGCGAAGAAGCTCGAGGACGCAGATTGATATCTCGGCGTATTCTAAGTGTTCAATGTATTCCTCCACATTCTCACCGGCATCTATGATGGCTTGTCTTGCTCTTGCAAAGTAATCCTTGGCACCTGTCACGAATTCATCGCTGTACATATCTGCTTCGTGTGATGCATACAGGTCCTCGTGGTTGTCTTCCCAAATAAGCGAACTCCTCTCAAATTCCAGATATTCACGGATTATAGGACCAGCAGCCTTACCGAAGAAGGCATCGGTAAATTCGCGTATCACTTCATTGATGTCACGGTCGGGATCCCACAGAAGTCGTGCCATCACATATGCTTTCATGTCGTCAAAGGCATCGCTCACACTCTGGTAACTTCCCTGAGTCATTACACCGATAGCATGAGCATCACGGAAGTGGCGGAAACGATTCTGAACCACCCATATATTTGGCTCAGGCAACATGTAATTCGAGAAAGTGGCTACATAATCCCAGATATACAGGTGTGGCGCTACTTGTGCCCATTCCCTCAAGTCTTTCAGGAAGTCGAGGTTCTTCTCGCAGTTGGCATCATACTTGTGCAACTGACATTCCTCGATTGGACAAAGACGTACTACAACATTCTCGCGTGGTGTGATATTCTTTGGTGCCTGACGAGTATATTGGTAGGCGAATGTGCCGACGAACTTATCAGGGAACTCATCCTTCAGAGCATCAGCCACTTGGTTGGCAAACCAAATCATAAGACCTGATTCCGTACCACCAAACTGAGCCTTCAGATTATTGCATCTCTCACATTGGCAGTAAGGACAACCGTCGCCCTGCTCCACACTGTAGATAGCATAATCAGGATATGCCAACATAGCCTTTCGTGTTTCCTCAATAGTGATTCTCAGTACATCAGGATTCGACAGACATGGTGTGGAATCGGCAATGCGCTTTCCATCAACTAAAGCGAAATACTCTGGATGCTCAGCATAATATTTGTCCTTATTGACAAACCACGGTATTTGGTGGCAATTCCAATAACTCAACGCACCGCCATATTTCGAGCCATGTGCATCATTACTCTTTAGGCGTGCTGCAAATTCTGGATGGCCAAGTGCATCGTAGTAGAATATGCACCTCATTCGTATGGCTGGTGTCTCGCTGTGATATAGTTCTCCGAACGACCAACCGTCGCTCTTTGGTGTTACACTAACCCTACTGTTGAGCCAGCGACAACCCAATTCCCTCTCCAGAAACGAATATACGGCATACAGTGTTCCTCTGTCTGTATCACCCCAGAAGAATACATCTCCTCCTCTTGAACGATATGTAAATGAGTCATTCTCGCCATCTGGAGCAGCAATATCCGGCAGATTCTGGCATAACAGTTTGTTATGTCCCACCACCAGGCGTTTTCCCTGTTGTCCCGCATTCAGGTTGTTTTCAATAGGCAGTACTACTCCCGACACTTTCTCCATCCAGTCGCGCAATTCTTCTGCTGCATAGCGAACACATTCTGTTGCTTGTGGTTCTGTAACGATGGTATAGTCGCTCTTGCCCGCTTCAAACAGACAATGTGTTTGGGCAATACCTTTTAACTGGCAACTTAAAACTGCCAATACAAGAAGGAAAAATCGTAATTTACACATAGTTCTATTAGATTGTTTTTTTCGTTGTTTATAAATCTATCGCCATTATATAATCGTTCATGTAGTATCCATGACCAATGTCGAAGTCACCTTGTCGGTCTTTGTGCATTCCAATATGCTCATAGAATGTTACGGCTGGGTTATGGCGATTCACATTCAGTTCTATTCTCACCGGTCCCTCTGCCGTCTTCTTAATCTCCTCAACAACAGCATCGAACATCCTTTTCCCTAAACCAGTTTTCTGCTTTTCTGGCATGATATACAACTTCTCCAGATGAAACAGATCTCGCCCGTCTTCGGTCATTCCTTCATGCCGGAAAGAGGCATATGCCTTGCCATCAACCACAAGGAACACATTTCCGTCGGTTGTCATCTGTCTTCTTAGACTCTCTTCCGAGTACATCCAATCCATCATGAATTCCATCTGTTCTGGTGGATTTATCGTGGCATAGGTCTGCATAAACACCACCTCCGCCATCGACCGTATCATCGGTATGTCCTCAACAGTTGCTTTTCTTATCTTTTCCATTTTTCTTGCTTTAGTTCATTAGTTTTTATTCTCTATTCCCTATTCGCCGTCACTGTTCCCAGCGTGTTCGCGCTGGGCTCAGTCTTTGTTCGCCGTTGTGCTAAGCGGGATTTTATCCCGCGTCTATTTCATCGCGTTCTTCCAACCCTTCTGGCTCAAGAATCTCAATGAAATCGCTTATCATCTCCAGCCTTTTTTTTACCTCTGGCGTGATGGTCAGCCGATAGGCAAAGACGGAATAATCCTCTGCCCGAACCTCCTCCACTTGCGATTCATGAAACGGACAGGCTCTCAACCACGGAGCATCCTGCCACTCCACCTGAATACGCAGTGTCTCGAGATTCTCGCCTTTATGGGAATGTTTCTGTGGCATGCTCTATTACTTGAATATAAGCGTAATCTTCTTCATTAATCAATAGTAAATCCCAATATTATGGCACCCAAAACAACAGGAATATACAGAATCAACGCTATTACTGTGAGGTAACCACAATATCTCATTATCGAAGCAAAGTCGTCAGCCGACTGCACGAATCCTTCCTGGTTTCCCTTCATCGCTTTGCGAGTGTTCTTCACCAACCTAAATGCCTTGATCAGAGGATAAATATAAAGTGCTATAATAACGATGTAGACGATAGAATACAAACCCAATATTCCATTTTCACCACTGAAACCGGTAATTATTGGATATATCAACATGAGCAATGCCATCAATGCTAATAATCCTACTACAACAGCCCCAATGACAGAAATGAATTTAAGCCATTTCATTCCACCGAGCAAATCAGCACGCATCTGTTCTGTCACTCTCAGGTCCTCGAACGAAGGTTCTTTCTCAACCTCAGCCTTAGCCTCAGTCTCAACCTCAGCCTTTACTTCCTCGGTACTCTGCACCACCTGCAGTTCCTCATAATCTTTAATTTCTTCCATAATATTTTTTTGTTTTTAGTTTCTTCATCACAATTGTCGCCGTCACAGTTCCCAGCGCTTTTCCGCTGGCCTTTGTGTTTTCCGTCGCCGTCACTGTTCCCAGCGTTTTTACGCTGGGCCTTCCCCGCGAACCGGCAAAATTTAGATTGCAAAGATTTCGTGAGCGGAGCGAGCAGGAGATAATAAATCCCTCGCGTTGAGAGTTTTTATCTTATTCCTACTTTTCCATTTCAGCAGTGAAAATCTTTTTCTCGTTTACGCGGATTACTCCCTCCTTGTCAAAATTCCATGTGGAGATATGTATTACGCGTGGTTCCACTTGTCCTTCTCTGTTATGTGAGTGGAAAGCGATCCTATTCTTGCCACGGGCATCTTTGAAGAAGGCATGATGACCAACGCCATACAAACCCTTAGGGTTCTGGAAAATTGGGTTTCCTTCGTATTTCGTCCATTCGCCATTGACGATGTCGTTTGTTGTAGCCATACCAATACCATAGCATGTCGACTCGTAACTGTTGGCCGAGTAGGTCAGGTAGTATGTGTCTTTGTTCTTGATGACAAACGGTCCCTCGTTCACTGCAGGCCACACCGTTTCCCAGTCCTGACTCATCTTTGTACAAAACCGCTGTGTACCTTCCTTTATCGACAGCAGATCGTCCTCCAGTTGGGCACACCAGATATGCAGACCGTCCACTTCTGTTGCGAAATGCACCCAGAACATATACGGAGTACCATCGTAGTCAATGAACAGTGTGTTGTCGATATTCTGACCGTTTTGGGCGTATGGTTTCTTCTCCTTCTGCACAAACGGACCGATTGGCGAATCTGATGTGGCAACACAGATATGGAGTTCGGCAGAATAGAACATATAATACTTATCGCCCACATGATACACTTCGGGTGCCCAGAAATTGCTCTCTCCGTAGGAGTCGTCCTTATATAGGGCGTGGTGTATGCCCGCTCCTACTGGAGTACGCCAGGTCTTCATGTCGTCAGACACCAACACTCCAATTCCATCGCCAAAATGCGAACCATACATATAGTACTTTCCATTCTCCGACAGTATATATGGATCGGCAAACGGAACGGGATTGTTTTTCTCTTTTGTCGCCCCACATAGCGAACTCGCTGAAACAATCAGCAAAACGAGTGTTGTCAGTAACTTCGAATAATATTTCATTGTGTCGTTTTTTATTATGTCAAAAGGCCCTTGACAACAACTACAACTGAATTGTTGCAACTACAGGGAAATGGTCGCTCAGGGTGCGGCATTTCTTCTTGTCCCAGTAGCAGCATGTCTCCACCGAGTATGTCAACACCTTCGTGAACTCGCTTACAAAGATATGGTCAATGCGCTCCTTGTTGCATTTCTCTGGTTTCCAGTCCATGAATGTGCCACATGGCGCGAAACGCGACTCTGCAAGCATATAGCAATCCTGGAAATCTCTTCTGCCCACCATTCTGGCATAAGGTTCACTGTTCTGGTCGGCATTGAAATCGCCTGTAATGACAACTTGCGAACCTTCACCAGACATCGCCCAAACCTTCTTCAGAACAAGCTTCACACTCTCACGACGGGCTTTCTCACTGACATGGTCCAGGTGCAGATTATAGAAGCAAATCATCCTACCGCTTTCCTTGTCTTCGAGCATGGCATACGAACAGATTCGCCTACACGAGGCATCCCAACCATAACTCACCACATCTGGGGTCTCGCTCAACCAGAATGTGCCCTCCGACTTCACAACAAATCGGTCCTTTCTGTAGAAAATCGGATTATGTTCTCCCTCTGACTTACCGTCATCACGCCCTACCCCGACATAACCATATTTCGGCAGACCAGATGTCAGGTCCGATAATTGTCCGGCAAGAACCTACTGAGCACCGAAGATGTCCAGATTCTGAGCCTTCAAGAAATCAATCACTTTGTCCTTCCTCTGCCCCCAGCCATGGCCTTTCTTGTAGTCGTCAGGGTTATCATATCTGATATTGAAACTCGCCACTTTCAGCTCATGAGCCTTTACACCCATTGCCGTTACACAAAGGATTACAATTGCTAATAGTTTCTTCATAAATTTCTATATCTTATCTTATGCCGCCGAGGTTCGCGGAATCTTTGATCGCAAGGCTCGTGCCAGCGAGAGCAAAGAAAGTCTTGTTTTCAATTTGCCAAGCGCCGCCGAGGCTCGCGGAATCTTTGATTACGCAAAATTAATAAAACTTTTTCAAACACGCAAAGTTTTATTTATATAATTATATAAGATTTTATCCTCCTCCCTTCATTTTCTTCTCGACATGTCGAGAGTTTTCTCGCGTAGCGATTTTCTCACAGCCAAAGCACATAGTGCTGCTATGGGAATCTGTTAGGGCATTGAAAGTTCACTTTTATATGCACTGACAGATAATCAGAGCAAAAGCCCACCAGGGCTAATGGCAGTGGTTTTTATCTAATCCTTGCATTCATAGCCCCATAGCGTTCTTTGCGTTGGACTTTGTGTTTTTCGTCGCCCTTGTGCTTCCAAAAAGTCCCCCTATGCAGGGGGATTTAGAGGGTCTATATCTTTATATTAACTCCCATTGATAAGAATGTCTTGCCCGCAATATTGTTAATCGCCTGAAACTTACATTCCACGAAAGCCCCGGCTTTTTCATGGAACGCATACTTCGCACCAAGACCGACGTTCATGCCAAGGTCAGGATTCTCGTTGAATACAATACCCAACAACGGATAAGCCGAAAACCCATGCCCTGCTTCTATAATATAGTGGAAGTCTGTATCTACAGTCAATATATTTGAGTTTTTCAAACAGATGCAGTTCAGCGACGGAGCAACCTCCAGGTCCTTGTACAGTCCTATTGTCACTCCAGCCCCTACTCCAAAGTCACATCTCACGTTCAATTTCGTATCAAGGCTCTTAAATTCAATCTGTGCCATAGCCCCAACAGAAGCCATAGCAAGGCATAATACCATCAAAAATTTCATAATATTTACTGTTCTAAGTTAGTAGTTTCGTTAAATGTATGTTGCAAAGTTACAAAATTTCCCCGAACCAACGAAACTTTTCTCAAAAAACTTCGCAAAAACTTTCCACACAACACTTTTCCGAACGAAAGAGAAAGTTGTCAAACTTGTCCTATTTGTCTTCTTTTTCTAATCCCCCTGCGTCAGCCGTTTTCTTCTCAACAATCGTCGAGAGTTTTCTAGCGTAGCGATTTTCTCATGCTGTAAAGTACTTCAGTACTGCAGATGGGCTTAAGGAATATTTGATAAACTTGTTTAATCACTATGACTAAAGGCCGAATGCATAAAGACGCCAGTCTTAGCAGCATGGTTTTTATCTAATCCTTTGCGCTCTTAGCCTCTTAGCTTCCTTCTTTCTCCGCTTCGCTATGAAAGCGCCACCCTTCGGGATGTCGAGCGGCGTTGAGACTTTCCCCGCGAACCTACAACGTCAATCGGCATTTCAGTGTCGTGTGACCTGGCGATACTGTCTGTGGTGCTGAACCGTCGGGCATATATACCGTAGCATACGAACCCGAAGGAATGGTCATTTCGTAGACAAACTTCCCCTCGTCGTTTCTTTTCCATTGAACCGACAGACTGCCGAAAGGCGTTTCCGTGGAATATTTCGCCCACTTTATATCACCACATGGTGATGGTTTGAGAATAATATGCTTATATGCCGGGGCTTCTTCGTCAACCTGAACGCCACACAGGTTGCGATAGAGCCATGTCACGGCTCCTCCAAACATATGGTGAACTCGCGAGGCTTCACCATTCCACTGCTCCCACATGGTCTTTGCTCCCTGACCAATCCAGTCACCGAAACTTGGATAGTCTGTCTTGTTCATTGCCTCAAAGGCTTCTTCTGCCATACCGTTTTCACAAAGCACCTCGAAAAACAGACCAGTGGCATATATTCCTGTGTTGAAATGTCCGTTGTTGGCTTCAAGTTCTTTCCTTACCGATGCTATCACCTTGTCGTATCTATCTGCCGGAACTCCCATCGCAAGGGCGAAAATATTCGAACCGTCGCCACATCCCTCATGGTCTCCCACTCCATAGCCGCCACCTTTTCTCAGACCTGTCTCTCCGTAGCTTCCAGTCTCTGGGTCATAGAACTTGGCATGAAAGGCTGTTGCCACGCTGTCCGATAGTGCCTTGTATCGAGCATAGTCATCCATATATCCCAATGCTTTTGCTGCCTTTGCCGTGATTGAAGCACAACGCCAGAGATACCATGTATGAACAAAGTTGCCTGATGGTAGTGAATATGGAGGACACCAGTCGCCGAGGTTCATCCAATAGCCCACATTTCCGTCTTCAAGAGTCCTTTGCTGGTACATCGTTCCGTCTTCAAGGCGCCAGCTGAGCATATAACGGAGCTGTTCCTTCATCGGCACATAGTTCTCTGCAAGAACGTCCTTCAGTCCATATCGCAGGTAATATTCCCATGGCATGATATTCATCGCTGCTCCCCATGGTACTCCGCCTCCACATCCCGGATGCCAAGGTGCGGCATTCGGCACATAGCCCGATACAGTATCCTGGCAGTCTGACAAGTCGTGGAACCACTTCCTGTAAAACGCCGTTACGTCATAGTTGTGCAATACGGCAACGCATGATGCCTCACCATCTCCTGTATATGGGCCCTTCTCACGGTGTGGACAGTCGGTCTCTACACCAAGGTGCATATTGTCGAGCATCGACTGTTTCCAAATCTCGCAGATTCGGTTGAACAGTTTGTTCGAGCACGCGAAATGGGCATTTTCCTTCACATCAGTATTAACCACCTCTGCCACAATGTTCGATGCTTTCAGTTCTCCCGGCCACCCTGATATAATGGCTTTGTCATAGGCCCACCAACGGAACCTCGGAGCATAGGAATCTACCTTCTTTCCGTTGCAGATATATTTATATACTCCATTGCCGTCGGTTTCTACTGGATAGTCAATTTCAATTTCCTCTCCTTCCTTGCCTTGGAAGTTGCGAAGACGAAGCCAACCGGTCACATACTCGTCGAATTCAAGTTCCCATCGTGAATCATCAAGTTGTCTTACCGAACTTGGCTTTATTGTGCGAACCACTCTGTCTGGCACTCCGTCCTGTAACATCAGCTTGCCATCTGGAGCATCTCGCAGAACAACAGGTTGCCACTCCTGACTGCCCTCAAGACGAGCATCATAAATCTCGCCTTCGTACATGTCATTCATCACAATCGCACTACGCCTCACCTTCCAACTTTCGTCCGTGACTACCCTCTCCTTTGTTCCGTCTGTGTATTCAATATCTACCTGGCAGATGAAACGTGGTGTTCCGTAAGCATCTGGTTCTTGCAACTTAATGGCATAGAAACCATTTCCCACAAGGGCCGACAACTCGTTCTCTCCTTTCTTGAGCAACTTCGTAATGTCATAACTGAGATAAAGCACACGAAAACCTCGCCATGTGCTGTCGTCCATATTGAAATTCGGTTGCATCAACCTTCCACGATGACCGTATGATGTCTCGTTAGGACTGAGAACATCCTCTCCGCATTTTATTCCATTTACATAAAACTCAAAGAATCCCAAACCCGTCACACTTGCAACAGCCGATTTTATCTTCTTCTTCACCTCAACGGTCTTTGCAAATTCCGGTGCAGGATACATTGTCTCACCGTCGGGCATCTCACTGTCCCACGATGCTCCAATCCACGAGGCGGTCCATTCATCAACCTCCTGCTGGATGCTCACTGCTTCCAGTCCCCTGCAAGCAGTCATGCAAGCGCTCGCCAATACTGCCAGCACTATCTTTGAAAGAATATTCTTGTTTTTATGCATATCTAAATGTTCTGTCTTTGTTCTCCGTCCCTGTTCCCAGCGCTTTTCCGCTGGG
>DCIM01000013.1:29057-33461 GCA_002316005.1 Prevotellaceae bacterium UBA1726
CCCAGCGCTTTTCCGCTGGGCTTCTGTATTGTTCGCCGTCGTCTTCGTCTTGGGCCTCAGTCTTGTTCGCCGTCACTGTTCCCAGCGTGTTCGCGCTGGTCCTTTGTTTTCCGTCGCCGTCAAGTTCTCGGGCTCATTGTGCCCAAGGCTCCCGCCCCTAAGGGGGAGGGGCTGGGGAGGGGCTTCTTTTCCTAAAACAGCCCGCTGCTTGCCGCGAAGGCTTTGTATAGCTTCTGGCCAAGCTTATCCACCTTGTACTCCTTACGGAACACCTTCGGAACAGTATAGATAGCAATCTTCGCAATGCCCTTGTTCAACGACTCCACATCCTCGTCTTTCAAGTCAAAACGCATCACGTTCACAGTCTTCTCCGTAGTCTTTATCTCATGCGTCAGGACAGCCTTCTCCGTCTTTGAGTTTATCCACGAAGTGACGCAATATCCTTCCCAAAGAGCCTCCGTTCCGTCCATGAACTTCACACGAATAGCCGTCTCGTTAAGCGGGATGCAGTCATCACTCGCCTGGAATTTCACTATCAGGAACTGCTGTCCGTTAAACTGCTGAGCATAGAACTTCAATTCCGCCCCAAAGAACTCTGTTATCGACGCATCCTGCGCCTTTACCCCCATTGCCATAACGCAAAGGAATACTATCATCAAAAGTTTTTTCATAAGCTTGATTTGTTTATTTATCGATTACAAAAGTAATAAATCTTTTCCTAACTCACAAAGTTTTATTATAGAAACTCTTTAAAGTTTTTATCCTCCCCCTTGCGTTGCGCCTTCCAACAAGTCCCCCTATGCGCTTTTGACTTGCTATCAAAATGCAGGGATTTCTTTCTTGAGGAAAGCGGCATAGTCGAGCGAGAGGGTCTCTATTCCTCTCCCCCATAATACCCTGGCGCACCTTCCATGTCCTCGTCATAGTAGTCCGTCTCAAGCGGCCTTCTCCCCGCTCCTCCTTGCCTCTTGTTATTAGCAGTCGGCCGATGGTTGTTAGGAGACTGTTGTTTATTGTCAATTGATTTTTGAGACAGATACATCAGAACTGAAAGCATGATGAATAGCACAGCAGTAGTGATGAGGAACGAAGTCCAAGTGAACTCGAAGTAATGATCGCACATAAACCGACCACAGTCGTGGATTATCAGATACACAATAGGGAACACCAGCCAGTTGAGCATCAGCGCCACCACTCCACATATCACTATCATCACTAAGACATATAGCCATTTATCCACCGTTGTTGTCTTCATATTTATCTCGTTAACGTCTTCCCGCTGTTTTTGAATTTCTTTTCCTTTGCTTCTGTCCAGGGCTCTGTGCTTATCTGCCGTGCCATTTCGTTCAGTTCAAGGCATTGCTCTCTTGTTATCGTTCGCCTTTCCATGTGATACTCCCAAGGAGCAAGCATCAATAGCAACCCTTTTGCACAAGCCTCAAAATATATCCCCGGCGGTTTATACATAGGAGGGAATCCATTCTCAAGGATCACTATCAACGGCAATCCTTCTTCAAGCGCTGCCCGTGCTATCTCTTTCTCACCATCTGAGATGCAAGGGCTCACAATAACCCCGCCTCTCCGGGCTCTTTCAAGGAAGTATTCCTTCTGTCTTGCAATGAGCCTCAGGTTTTCCTCCGTCTTGTTGTTGTGGCATCTCACCTGCATCCTCATTGGCCTCTCAAGCAGAAACCTGTTACCAATAGCAGCAAACGAACCGAGTTCCTTCGCGCCCAACCCGTCACCTTTGGGGCTTCCTTTGCCGTCCTGTTCGCGGCTCTGTTCCGCCTTCCGGTCCTGTTTTTTTCCCCTCGGCCGGTCCTGTTCTTTTCCCCTCGGCCGGTCCTGTTCGGTGCAGCTCGGCCGGTTCTGTTCGGTGCAGCTCGGCCGGTCCTGTTCGGTGCAGCTCGGCTGCGCCGTTTCTCCCGCTTCTCCCGCTTCTCCCTGCGCCGCTCTAACCACCAGCCGGCTCACCACCCGGAACAGCTCCGGGTTGCTCCTTTTCGTCAGTGCCCGGTAAGGGTTCAGTTCCAGGTAGCGAATCATAGCCTCCAGCTGTCCTTCATGCATCAGGATGCTATCTGTGAACCCCTCGCTGAACAGGCTCGGCGGCGCCTCTTCGCCCTTCTTTCCGAGCAGTCCCTTCGCCGTCAGTTCCCTCCAGTAGTGCTTGTTGCATCTGTTCTTGAGTATTCCCACGTATTTACCCAAAGGCTTCTCCAGTCTCTCAGTAGCAAATACCACCACATGCAGATGCTCAGGCATCAATTGCAGTTTTATCACCTCCAACTGCGGGACCTCCTCCTCAAGTCTCAGCCACTCCTCTTTCACCGCTTCTCCTAAAGCCGAAGGAAAGAACGAGGCATTCTCTTCCAGAGTGTCATTTCCAAGCCACGCCAACGACCCAAGAACCTCTTCCGACCTGTCTTCCAGAGTCAGCGTCACCATATAGATGCACCTCGACCTATAGTCGTGTTCCGCCATTCGTCGAAGCATAGAGTGTTCAGTCTCATACCTCCACCCTTTGCCATCTATATAGCTCGCCTTCTTCATCTTTCTTATAAATTAGTTTCAAAGACAAAAGTAACACTTTTTCCCCAACAACGCAAAAAACTTCACAAAAACTTTTTCCGTTACAAAAAATAGTTGTAACTTTGCCCCGTTATGAAAACTCTATATATCATAGCAGGCTGTAATGGCGGAGGCAAGGATGCAGAATGTAAAATCAATAATGTAGAACTCTTCGAAAAGATTAAGGAATATGTCAGATAAAGATTATGAACTTTTGGTCAAGGGACTCGAGAAAGCCGAGTACAACACCTTGCGAATGAAGTCCATGCGAAATGAAATGGTACTTCAGACCGACGAAAATGGAAACATCATCCGTGTTCCAGCTCGCGAACTATTTACAAAGCTCTACAACGAGCCAGTTCCAACTTATTAGTAATCCCCCACTCCAACATACAACAGCAAAGGGTGAATCTCAACCGAGTTTCACCCTTAATATTTATCCCAAGATTTATGTTCTATTTATAACCGATTCAAGGCACATAGTGCCGCCTGTGCTAAATACCAATAATCAATTTCTGCTAAATTTACAATAGATTTCTGCAAAATTTAAATCAAACGTAAATCAGGCTTAAATCAAGCATAAATAATTATAATGTGTATTAGTCCTAAGGCGCTTCGCTTGAATCTTACCAAACATCAAGCATAAATCAGGCTTAAATTTTTTCTTCTCGACAAACGTCCCGAGTTTTTATTCCTCCTTCTCCTTTCAGTCGAATTAAATCCAATATAATCTTATTTTTTTCTGAGTGAAACGAAGAGTTTTCTCGCGTAGCGATTTTGTCATTCGTTAGCCAAGACATTGGCAGATGGAAGGGAGAGATAAGAGTCGTGAAAGCTTGTTTTCAAAGATTCGATATCTCCATTACATCAAGGGCTAAGCCCTGACAAACGAATGGTTTTTATCTAATCCTCGCGCTCTTAGCCTCTTTGCGTTCTTCGCGTTGAGTTTATTTTCCCAAACAAGGGCGTTACCAAGGTAACGGGTAACGCTTGGCATTTCTCCTCAGGCGCGGGATTATTAATAATGTGGAAGATACTACAGCAAGGCCTTGCAAAAATAAAAAATGGATTGGAAAAAGTTCTTCTCCAACCCATTTTATGTGTTTTTCCGGTTTTAACCGTTTTTCAGGCAGATTACACTGCTACAAAATGGACATATAATCTGCGATTCAGGTTTACAGCGATTCCTATTGTATCCTTCAAAAAGAGCAACTACTGGCTCAGAAAGGATTTCTGCAAATTTTGAAAGAACATCCAAAGTGATATTCTTGTGATTATTTACTACATCGCTCACATATTGTGGCGAAACTTTTAATTTTCTTGCAATTTCAGCGTTTGAGATTTTTTTCTCACGCATGATTTCTTTAATTCTCAACATATTTTTTTGTTTAATGATTCTACTAAAAACAGAAAAGCAGCCGGAATTTCTTCCGAACTGCCTTTCCTTACCAAAATTTTTATTATGACTTACAAAAAATTCTCACTAAAAGGAAGACTGACAGGATTTCTCCAAATCAGCCTTCCAAAAACTCAAAGATTATTCAAAATTTTCTATAATATGACAAAAGACGGAAAAATCCGTCTTTATTTTTTTTCTTAATCAAAAATTTTTCATTAAATAATTATTTTCTCGCGAGAAAAATTTCCTTTCAAAATTAACAATTTCTTAAAAGGGCATAATTTCTCCATAGAAAACACGATTTTTTTAAAATTAAAAATCGCCGAGAAATTTCTCGAATTATTTTCATTCTTTTTTAAAACAAATCCTCAAAATAATTTTCTAAAAAAAATATTGCAGATTTTTTCTGTTTAAACCTTAATTCCGCAACTTAA